>DASVLY010000083.1:0-6432 GCA_036384635.1 Noviherbaspirillum sp.
GATCCGGCTTATCCCGAGCTCAGGTTTTTTACCAACCGTTTGTTACCGCGCAAAATCAACCAGCGGTATTCGTAGGATAAAGAAAGCGTTCCTCCTCCCTCATTAACGCATTCCCGCTACCCGCACTTGTGCAGGCACGGCGGGCAACTCTTTGAACGCAAAATCGTATGTTTCTGAATGACGCACGCGAGGCCATGCGGTCAGAGCCCCGGCCCTCATCCGAGCTCGTACCAACGAATCGACGCAAACACATGCCGTCCGCGCGCATATCTCAAATCTCGCCGATCAGCCTGATTTTGCCGCTGTATACGATGTGCCTCTACGTTTTTTTTCAAGAAGGCTTCATCAGCGGCGTCACGTTCGCGTGGGTTGCCGCGGCGTCACTGGGGCTGGCTATGCTGTTCTATGGCCTGTTCAGACTCGGACTCAATGCGCGCTTTCATGACCACAGTCTGATGCTGCCGCAGATACTTGCGGTGCTATTGGTGATGCTGACCGCCGCCTATCTCGAACACGCAACACAGATCGCGCTGGCGCCTTTCATCCTGATCGCGTTCTCGTTCGGCATTTTCCAACTGTCGATCACATCTCTGACCGCACTGGCGGCCGGCTGTCTCCTCGCTTATCTCGGCATCATCATGCTGCATGGCAGCTACGAAGGTTACAGCATCGTATTCCAGGCCGATCTGATGCAGTGGTTTGTGCTCGTACTGAGCTTGCCCGGCACGATCCTGGCCGGAAAACAAATCCAAAACCTGCGCCTGCTCTTGAAAGCCACGCGCTACCAGCTCGAACATTACGAAGAGAAGTCGGTGCGCGACGAATTGACCGGCCTGTACAACCGCCGCCAGTTGCAGACCGAACTCGACCGTGCAAAGCTGCAAGCCGATACGCTGGACGTTCCATTCTCGATCTGCCTGATCGACATCGACTGCTTCAAGGAAATCAACGACAACAACGGCCATCTGGCGGGTGACACGATCCTGAAGGATTTCTCCAGACTCGCGCGCTACAGCATCCGCGACACCGACATCATCGGACGTTACGGCGGCGATGAATTCATGCTGATCCTGCCGGACACCGATCTCAAGGGCGGAGTCATGCATGCCGAACGTCTGCGTGTCTACGCACATTTCCTAGACTTCCGGAAGATCCTCGCACAGAAGTACATTTCGCTGTCGATCGGCGTAGCGCAATACCACAATGGAGAAAAGATCACCGACCTGATTGCGCGAACCGATGCGGCGCTATACCAGGCCAAGCAGTTGGGCCGCAACCGTGTTGAATGGGCGGAGGCTGCCTAAGGGCTCGCGCAGGAATATTGGACAACTTATTCCTGCGCGAGCCCTAAGACAGTAAATCCGCTTCCCGAAACACCGCCAGCAACAGCTTCTTCACCGGTGCCGGCAATGGCGCATTCGCCAGCCGTTCAGCCTGGTACCACACATGATTATTCGTCTGACACACGGCATGCCGACGGCGCGCAAGCTGCACGTGGTAAGGTGCGATGTGCAGCTTGAAATGGGTGAACACATGAGAAAACGGCTGCAGCCGCTCACAGGAAGCCAGTTCGCCGAATGGCGCGACCGCATCAGCAACGCTCGCTTCGAAGGGTATTGATGTCACATCCTCGCCAGCCGACGGTCGATTCAGTTCCGGCAGTGACAGCAAGCCGCCCCAGATCCCGCTGTTCGGACGCTGTTCCAGCAGCACCTGGTTCTGGTCAGTGATGACCAACATGGATGTGTATTTCTCCGGCACCGCTTTTTTCGGTTTGCGCACCGGAAGTTCATGCACGCGATTGCCCGCCAGCGCCACGCAGTGCTGCGCCAGCGGGCAGTTCACGCAAGAGGGGCTGCTGCGTGTGCATACCGTCGCCCCCAGATCCATCAGGCCCTGCGTATATGCTTCGATATCGCGTTGCGGCAACAACGCCACCGCGTGCTGCCACAGCTTGTCTTCGACCGGTTTCGCACCAGGAAAGCCATCGATACCGAACACACGGCAAAATACACGTTTCACATTACCGTCGAGGATAGCCGCGCGCGTGCCATATGCGAATGCGGAAATCGCAGCCGCAGTCGAGCGGCCAATGCCCGGCAAATCCGCCAGCAGAAGCGGATCTGCGGGGAACACTCCGCCATACCGGGCAACTACATGCTGTGCGCATCGATGCAAATTGTGCGCGCGCGAGTAATATCCGAGCCCGCTCCAATGCGCCATCACCTCTTCGGAATCAGCAGCCGCCAATGAAAAGACATCGGGAAAGCGATCGAGAAAACGCTGATAATAAGGAATCACCGCGCTCACTTGCGTCTGCTGCAGCATGATTTCCGACAGCCAGATACGGTAGGCATCGCTCGTATTCTGCCACGGCAGCGCATGACGTCCATGCAGCTTCTGCCAGCGGATCACTGCATCGGAAAAACCGGCATCGGCAAGGTTGTATGTGGCGCCGTCTGCTCGCGCAAGCGCCTTGACTGCTACTCGTTTCATCGCACTCTATGCAGCGGCCTTAATCGCCTTGAATTCAGCCGCAATCGCGCTTTTCAGCTCAGTTTCAAGCAGCGTGAGCTTCTTCTTTTGCTCTTCGAATTCGGCCTGCATCTGTTCCAGCGACTCCAGCTTTTCTTCCAGACTATCGGTCGCCATGTGTATACGCTCGATCGACTGCTTGCGTTTTTTCAGTTGCGAGCGATGCTCCCAGATCTGCGCTTCCAACGGCGCCATCACCACTTTCAGCCACGCTTCGACATCGCGATTGGCCTGCAAAAAACTTTGCTTCACACGCGATGCGATTGAATCGAAGAATTTTGCCATCAACACCACTTGCGGCGTAGTCATGATTGCAGCGGTACCGAACTGCGCGTAACAAACACTCTCGATCATCTCGATATCTTTCACATATTTTTCGAGAGAAAACGGCATCGGCGTCGACAACGCCAGTCCATGCTCGGTCGAGAATTTGCGGTACATCACTGTCATCATCGAGGTAATTTCCTCGGTCTTTTTTCCCGAAACCTCAAGGTTGTTCCGAATCTGTGCGAAGAAGTTCCTCACCGACTGACGCAGCCCAGCCGAGAATTTGCTCTTGTCCATCGCATCGCGCGTATTGCGGATTTCCTCCTTCAGCACATTCATGCCGAGGCTGGTGAAAACCTCGGTCGACAAACGGGTAAAAACCGCACGCGTGCCTTGCAACTTCAGCAGGCTGCTATCGAACTCCTTTTTTTCCAGTTCAATGCGTTTCATCATGTGCTCGATGATGTTTTGATTCTTTCCGCGCAAGCTTTTCAGCTCAACCAGTTGCTCGACCACGTTGCGCAAGCGCGTAGCCAGCAGTGCCTGCCGCGATGCCGCCAGTTCGCCGATATCGGCCGAGATCTGCTCGCGGATAATGTCCCGTTTGCCGGAGATGAGTTCGTTCGACAATGCCGTTTCCAGCATCGGCAGCCGACTCTTGGAGAGCAGCGCGGTATCCTGGCTGACCTTGCCGACCAAGCCTTTTTGTGCGGAAATCGGGAATACCTGTTCCGGAGCGAGGTTCAATGTCTGTGCCGCGCTTGCGACTTGCCCGGCAATCAGTTCCTCGACTTCAGCCGGTGTACGCAATTCATCCCACATGCTGTCGATCTTGTTCAGCACCACCAGGCGTCCAGGGCCGCTGCCTATATGGTCACGCCAGATCTCGATATCGCTTTTAGTGACGCCGGTATCGGCCGCAAGGATGAACAGCACAGCCTGGGCACTCGGGATCAGGTTCAGCGTCAGTTCCGGCTCGGTGCCGATCGCATTCAAGCCCGGCGTATCGATGATCACCAGGCCCTGCTTAAGCAAAGGATGAGGAAAATTGACAACCGCATGCCGCCACTGCGAAATTTCGACCAGCCCGTCCTGGCCGAGCGCAAGCGCGCTATCAGGGTTTTCTTCGTCATACAACCCGTAGCGCATGGCCTCTTCCACCGGCACGCGCTTGGTCAGGCTCACCTGTTTGAATGCATCGAGCATGCCCTCCCCGCAAGAAATATCCAGCGGCAGCACGGTCCACACATGGCTTTGTTCCTTCAGGTCAGTCGTCGAATGCGAGTCGGCGCGCGTTTCGATGGGCAACAAACGTATCGACGGCGGCAGGGTTTCATCATACAACAGCTCAGTCGGACACATCGTGGTGCGGCCCGCAGAAGGAGGAAGAATGCGTTGACCGTAGTCGGCAAAAAAGATCGCATTGATCAATTCCGATTTGCCGCGCGAGAATTCCGCAACAAAAGCAATGGAAAGCTTGTCATCCACCAGCTTCGCCTGCAACCGGGAAAAACGCTGGTCGCTTGCTGCATCTGACAGTTCAACCGCGCCTATCCATGCGCGATAGCGCTGCAGCGCAGACACAACACTGCTGCGCCAGTCGCTATATTCCTGGAACTTTTGCACCAGATTGCTCACGCTATTCCCGTTTCCGCCTTAATAATGGCGAATCTAGCATCCATACTTATTTTTGACAATTTGGGCAGTAGAAGGTCGAGCGCTGCCCCTGTCTGATCTGGCGCACCGGTGTTGCGCAGACGCGGCAAGGCTCGCCGGAACGGTCATAGACAAAATAGCTTTGCTGAAAGTAACCTGTCTGCCCGTCTGCGCCGACAAAATCGCGCAAGGTGCTGCCACCCTGCTCGATCGCGGCCGCCAATGTTTCACGGATTGCCTGAACCAGTTTTTCATAGCGCACCAACCCGATCCGACGGGCGGCGGTTTGGGGGTTGATACGTGCCTTAAACAAACTCTCCGATGCGTAAATATTGCCCACTCCGACCACAATGTCGCCCGCCAACAACACCTGCTTGATCGGTGCGCTGCGTGTGCGCGTTTGACGGTACAACAGCTGCGCGGAAAAACCATCTCCCAGCGGCTCCACTCCCAGCCCGCGCAACAGTATATGCTCTTCCAGCGCACCCTCTTCGCGCCCGTGCCACAGCACAGCACCGAAACGGCGCGGGTCGGTCATCCGCAACAACTGGTCGCCCACCACCAAGTCGAAATGATCGTGTTTCTGGTGCACGGTCGACACCGGCAGAATCCGCAGATGACCGGACATGCCAAGATGCACGATCAATGTGCCGTGATCGAAATCGATCAATAAATATTTGCCACGCCGGCCTGTAGCGCGAATTGTGCGTCCGCACAAGCGT
Organism: Noviherbaspirillum sp.; assembly: GCA_036384635.1. Classification (GTDB taxonomy): domain Bacteria; phylum Pseudomonadota; class Gammaproteobacteria; order Burkholderiales; family Burkholderiaceae_D; genus Noviherbaspirillum. Next base: position 5,181 of record DASVLY010000083.1, read on the forward strand.
TGCGGCAGATCCGCCGGAAACGGCCAGCGCAGGCCGGTGTGACGCATGGTTACGGCGGTGACGGTACGGCCCTCCAAATATGGAGCGACGCCGCGCCGGGTAACCTCTACTTCTGGCAATTCAGGCATTATGAAAAAGGACTCTTTTCAAGAAACAGAAGCCTATCGCAGCAGGCGTTTGTCCGCACGCATATAGCCTTGGATGAGCGTAGAATAAAAATATACTTCTTTAGTCGGGATATTTCTTTTGAAAAACGCTCTTCACATTGTAACTCTGCCCATTGCATTAGCGGGATGCGCCACATGGTCTTCACCGCCTGTTCCGCCGAGTCTCGATTCGCCCGGCGCGCATTCCAGCGCAGAGGAAAAGTTGGCGAGAAAACAGCAGCTTTCCCATAGAACGAGCATCGTATCCGACGAACAAAAGGAAGATCCGCTGCCGGCAGTCGCTTTGACCGAAGAAATCATGTTCAAGCTGCTGAGCACGGAAATCGCGCAGCAGCGCGGCGACTGGCAAACTGCCTTCGTGACCGCAATGGGTCTGGCACAGGAGACGCGCGATCCGCGCATTGCGCGGCGTGCCGCAGAAATCGCGCTGTCAGCCAAGCAAGCCGATGAAGCATTGACCGCTGTCCGCCTGTGGCGCGCACTGGCGCCGCATTCCGATGAGGCCACCCAGTACTACGTAAGCCTCATCATCCTCTCCGACAATCTGGCTGAAGCCAAGCCGCTACTCGAACAACGAATGAGAGAAGCGCGACCGCAGACGCGCGGCCTGCTCGCATTCCAGATGCAGCGCCTGCTGGCGCGTGCAAAGGACAAAACCACAGCATTTGCAATGCTGGAAGAATTGATGGCGCCGTATTCCGATTTGCCGGAAGCCCACTTGGCGCTGGCGCAAGGCGCCTTCGCCAAAGGCGACAGCGAGCGCGCGCATCATGAAGCGCAATTGGCCCTAAAACAAAAACCCGATTCCGAGCTGGCGGCACTCACGCTGGCTCAAGTTACTCCGAACAAGATAGAAGCAGGAAAGCTTCTGGCGGCTTTCTTGTCGCACTATCCGCAAGCACATGATGTACGCATGGCATATGCGCGCATGCTGGTAGACCAGAAGCAATATAAAAAGGCGCGCCGCGAATTCGAAGTCATGCTCAAAGAGCAACCGCATGACCTGACCTCGCTCTACGCGCTTGGCGTGCTCGCCATACAGTCCCATGACTTGGCTATGGCCGAAACCTACCTGACCACCTACC
>DASVLY010000084.1:0-3802 GCA_036384635.1 Noviherbaspirillum sp.
CAACGCTTTCAAACGTCTTGTTAGTCAACGTGGTCAACAGAGCGAGTTGGCTTTCGAAAGAAGCTTTGGATGCGGCGGAAAAATGCTCGGGGATCGCAAACATGTTTTTCTCCTTGGAGGGAAGATGATTGATCAATAAATCAGAGGGAAAAGCGTCGCAAGCATAGTCTTTTGTGCGTCGCAACAAAGCCTATTTTTAAGCATTGCTTTAATTAAGTCAATAAGTTTTGTTGCGGAAAGTCAAAAAAATTGCATTGTGTAAATTTTGGAATGGCTAATTACTATTTGCTAATGTGGAACTCATTACCATTCCACATGCATGCTAGAGTCGTTTTTTTGTCTTTCCTTTACGCAAACCACCGCTTTGAAAGCGTTCTATAGTGACCATTTCGTCCTGCCGCTTCCGCAGGGGCACCGCTTCCCGATGCAGAAATATCGGATGGTGCGCGAAGGCGTGCAGGCGGTTGTCCCCGATATCGAGCTCGGCGAGGCACCGTTGACTACCGATGGGGTGCTCGCGCTAGCCCATCATCCGGCTTATATAGAACGTGTGGCGAAGGGGGAGCTGTCTGCCGCTGAACAAAGAGCGATCGGGTTTCCTTGGACGCCTCAGATGGTGGAGCGCTCGCGTCGTTCCGCAGGCGCGACGATTGCTGCCTGTCGCGTTGCGCTGGACCAGGGCGTGGCCGCCAACCTTGCGGGCGGTACGCATCATGCCTATGCGGAGCGTGGCGAGGGTTTTTGCGTATTCAACGATGCAGCGATTGCCGCACGCCTGATGCAGGCCGAAAGGCGCGTGCAGCAGGTGGCGATCGTCGATCTCGATGTGCACCAGGGGAACGGTACCGCAGCGATCCTGGCGCACGATGATTCAGTATTTACGCTGTCGCTGCATGCCGAAAACAATTTTCCGTTCAAAAAAGAATGTAGCGACCTTGATGTCAGCCTGTCGGATGGCACCGGGGATGCTGCGTATTTGCTTGCATTGCAACGCGCGCTGGCAGAAATGTTCCGGCGTTTTGTTCCGCAACTGATCATTTATCTTGCTGGCGCTGATCCGCATGAAGGCGATCGCCTCGGTAGGCTGAAGCTGACGATGGCGGGCCTTGCGGCGCGCGATCGCATGGTGTTCGATCAGGCGCGTGAGCGCCGTATCCCTGTCGCAATTGCGATGGCCGGCGGCTATGGCAAGGATATCCAAGATACGGTTGCGGTGCATGTGCAGACGATCAGCATCGCTTCCCGCTATGTGAGCAGCATGACTACGACTTCCACTACATGACGTCATTCGTGCTGCGGTAACACACAAATAAATTTTCTATGAGCCCTCCATTTTCCGGAGGGCTTTTTATTTGTCGTATTACACAGAAAATCGTTTAAATTCTTGCGCTAACTCTCTAATTTTCTTGCTGAATTTCATTGTTTTGCTAAACTGCAATATATAATGAACGCTTGCAAGATTTGGGGGGGGCAGATGTTCAAGTCCGCACTGGGGGTGGTTCTTTCATTGGTCGCTTTCGTGATTGGTGCTCCCGCACACGCCGAAAATGCAGCTACGGCAAAAGCGCACGCCAGAAAGCACAGCCACAAGAAGAATGTAAAGCACAAGGCGGTGCAGCATGGCGATGCGCGCGAAAAGCTTGTGAAGAAAACGGTCATGGTGCGTGGCAAGAAGCGCAAAGTGGCTTACCAGCGTGTTGCCTATACGCCGACGGCAACGGTTGTGCCCCCGGTGATGACGGCCGGCGACTTGGCTGGTTTGAATGCGACGCATGATCCGCTGGCATTGAAATCCAACGCCGCACTGGTGATCGATCAAACCAGCTCCCAGGTATTATTTGAAAAGAACGCCGGCATCGCATTGCCGATTGCTTCGTTGACCAAGCTGATGACAGCTCTCATCGTAGTGGAAGCGCATCAGAACATGGATGAAGTGCTGGAGGTGACGTCTGACGATATCGATCGCGAAAGGAACAGCAGCTCGCGTTTGCGCGTTGGTGCGCGCTTGACCCGCGCGAATATGTTGCATATTGCATTGATGAGTTCCGAAAACCGCGCGGCATCGGCACTCGGACGCAATTATCCGGGGGGATTGCCGGCGTTCGTCGCGGCGATGAATGCAAAGGCCAAGGCGCTTGGCATGAACGATGCACATTATGTGGATTCCACCGGCTTGTCCAGTCACAATGTCGCCAGTGCGCGGGATCTGGCGAAGCTGGTGGTAGCTGCTTATCAACATGCCATCATTCGCGAGTATTCGACCGACAGCAAATACACAGTGGATACAGGCGGACATCGCGTGCAGTACATTACATCGAACCGGTTGGTGATGAATTCGAGCTGGGACATCGGGCTGCAGAAAACCGGCTACATTGTGGAAGCAGGGCGTTGCTTGGTAATGCAGGCAAAGATTGAAGGGCGTCCGGTAGTGATGGTATTTCTCGATTCCAAAGGTAAAGATTCCCGCTTGGCTGATGCGGGCCGCATTCGTAAGTGGTTGGAAATGACTAAGTCGCAAACATTCACCCAAGCCGCTGCGCGCCAAGGCTGATACTTTCAAGACTAAGGGCCCGCGCAGGAATATGTTGTGCAGGCTCTTCTAAACCGCACCAGACAAAGGCACGGCGCTCACTGTGTCGATTCCTGTTGTTGCTGGAAATAGCAAGATTGCCAGTTCATCACACCCTCTAAGCCACCACTCCCTGGGGCACATATCCCAGCACCGCTGAAATCTGGTTTGCTGTACTGACCAGATCCTCCACCCACTCATCCTGCAGCCGATCCGCAGGCGCGGAAATCGACAGCCCGGCAATCAGCTTGCCGGAATCGTCATGGATGCCGGCGGCCATGCAGCGCACGCCGAGTTCCAGCTCTTCATTGTCGCGTGCATAGCCGCGCGCACGTACCAGGCTTAGCTCGCGCTCCAGCTTGGCCAGGTCGGTGATCGAATTCTTGTTATGACCGGCGAGTCCGGTGCGGATCGCATAGGCGCGTACCTGCTTCGGGTCGTCCACTGACAGAAACAGCTTGCCAGTGGAGGTCAGGTGCAGCGGCGCGCGGCCACCGATCGCGCGCACTACCTGCATGCCGGAGCGCTCGGAGAACGAGCGGTCGATATACACGATCTCATCGCCTTGGCGCACCGACAGGTTGATCGTCTGGTGCGTCTTGCGATGCAGCTCGCGCATGAAGTCGAGAGCGGCCTCGCGTACGTTCAGGCGGCTTTTCACAATATTGCCAAGCTCCAGCAGGCGCATGCCGAGCCGGTAGGAGCCGGCTTCGGCGCGGTCAACGAATCTCTTGACCACCAGGTCGTTCAGAATACGGTGCGCTGTCGACGGATGCAGGCCGGTGACGGTCGATAGTTCTTTCAGGCTGACCGGATCGGGATACTGAGCGAGCGCATCCAATAACGCAATCATGCGCTCGATCACCTGGATCGAAATTTGACTGTTCTTGGGGGCTTGTTCCGGTTTCATATTATGGTTTGTGCGTTGCAATAATTCTCTTTATATCACAATGTGAAAAAATGAAAAAGCTGAACAAAATATATTGGCGAATCCCTCAAATTTGCCGGTTTGATGACGCGTCTGTCATGATTCTGGACTGCTGCTAAAATCGCCGGTTTTGGCGAAGTAAAAGCGGTATGGCGGATAACGAAAACGAAACACAGGGCAGCGGGTTCAAAAGCAAAAGTGGCGTCAAGAGAATTTTCGCCGCGTTTTTCTATTCGATCGCCGGTTTGAAGACTGCATGGCATAACGAGCATGCATTCCGTCAGGAGCTTTTGCTGGTAATCCCG
>DASVLY010000085.1:0-3499 GCA_036384635.1 Noviherbaspirillum sp.
TGGTCGCGCAGATTCCATCGTTGATCATTTCGATTGCTGCCGGTGTTGTTGTGTCGCGCGTAGCCAGCGAACAGGACGTCGGCAGCCAGTTGTTGAACCAGCTGTTCGCCAAGCCTCAAGTTCTGTATATCACCGCCGGCATCATCGGCGGCATGGGTCTCATTCCGGGCATGCCGCACGTGGCCTTCCTGCTGTTAGCCGCCACGCTCGGCGGCGGTGCCCATGCAATGGCAAAGCGCGCGAAGGTGGCTGAAACCAAGGGGGCCGAACCGGAAGCTGCAGTTGCGCCGCCGGAAGTGGAAGAGGCGACCTGGCAGGATATCGTTCCGGTCGATACGTTGGGTCTGGAAGTGGGCTATCGCCTGATTCCGCAAGTCGACAAGACGCAGGGCGGCGAGCTGCTGCGTCGTATCAAAGGTATCCGCAAGAAGTTCGCGCAGGAAGTCGGATTCCTGGCGCCTTCCGTGCATATCCGCGATAACCTCGAACTCAAGCCTTCTGCCTATCGCATTACGTTGAAGGGTGTGGAAGTCGGTGGTGGTGATGCTTACGTCGGTCAGTTCCTGGCGATTAATCCGGGAATGGTGAGTGGCTCCCTGCCTGGTGCCGTGACCAGCGATCCGGCATTCGGCCTGCCTGCGATCTGGATCGATGCCAGCTTGCGCGAGCAGGCACAGGCGATGGGTTACACCGTAGTCGATGCTGGTACGGTGATCGCAACCCATCTGAACCATGTGATTACCATGCATGCTGCCGATTTGCTCGGACGTCAGGAGGTGCAGCAACTGCTCGACCATCTCGGCAAGGAATCGCCGAAGCTGGTGGAAGACCTTGTGCCCAAGCAGATTTCGCTTTCCGTGCTGCAGAAAGTGCTGCAGAACCTGCTGGTCGAAGGTGTGCATATCCGCGACATGCGCACCATCATCGAAACGCTGGCGGAGCAGGCACTGCATACCCAGGATCCGAACGAGCTGACCGCTGCGGTACGTATTGCGCTCGGGCGCGCGATCGTACAGCAGATTTTCCCGTCGGGCGACGAACTGCCAGTGATGGCGCTCGACGGCAAACTGGAGCGGCTGCTGATGCAGGCATTGCATGCATCCGGCCCGGACGGTGCAGGCATCGAGCCCGGCCTGGCCGAAGCGCTGGCGACGCAGACCGAACAAGCCGCGCGCCAACAGGAGCAGTTAGGGCACACGCCGGTGCTGTTGGTGCCGGGACCGCTGCGCGCATCGTTGTCGCGCTTTTTGCGCCGTGCATTGCCGCAGTTGAAGGTCTTGTCGCATGCGGAATTACCTGATTCAAAAACGATTAGAGTTACGAGCCTAGTTGGAGGGCAAGCATGAACGTGAAAAAATTCCTTGCTAATACTTCGCGAGAAGCGTGGCGTCTGGTGCGTGAATCACTGGGGCCGGACGCGGTGATTCTTTCCAACCGTACCGTCGACGGCAAAGTCGAGATCTTGGCGTTGCCGATGGAAGATGTGTCGTCGCTGGCGGAGCCGTCTGCGGACAAGAAGGCATTGGCAGATGCCGCACGGGCGGCGGTTTCTGCAGCCGCGCAGGAGCAGGTGCCGGCCGCGCCAGGTTCCTCCCAAGTTGCACCGGCGCCTTCCGTCGAGCCCGCGGCGAAGGAAACTTTTGCGATTGAGCTGGCCGAAGCAATGAGCGAGATCCGCACCGAAGTGATGGGCGAGATTCGATCGATGCGTGGCATGCTGGAGGAACAACTGGCGGAAATCGCATGGGGAGACAAGGGTAAGCACGCGCCGGCCAGGAAAATGGTGCTGCGCGAAATGCTGACGGCCGGTTTTTCCGCCAGCCTGTCACGCCTGTTGGCCGAGAAGCTGCCCGAGAGCGAAAAGCCGGAAAACGCGATGAACTGGATCAGGCTGATCCTGGGGCGCAATCTGCTGACGCTGGAAAACGAGCAGGAGGTTCTCGACAAGGGCGGCGTGTTCGCGCTGGTTGGCCCCACTGGCGTTGGCAAAACCACCACCACGGCCAAGCTGGCGGCGCGCTGCGTGATGCGCCATGGTGCAGGTCAACTGGCGTTGATCACTACCGACGGTTATCGTATCGGCGCCTACGAACAGTTGCGCATCTACGGCAAGATCCTCGGCGTGATGGTGCATTCGGTGAAGGACGAAACCGATCTGCGTATCGCGCTCGACGAACTCAAGACCAAGCATACGGTGCTGATCGATACGGTCGGCGTTGGCCAGCGCGACAAGATGGTTGCCGAACAGGTAGCGATGCTGCAGGGTGCCGGCAGCGAGGTCAAGCGCCTGTTGTGCCTGTCGGCGGTAGCTACCGGCGAAACTCTCAGTGAAGTGGTGCGCTCCTACGTGGGGCAAGGACTGGCCGGCTGCATTCTCACCAAGCTCGACGAAGCGGCAACCATTGGCAATGTGCTCGATGTGGTAATCCGCCAGAAGCTCAGATTGTTCTACGTTGCCAACGGCCAGCGAGTGCCGGAAGATTTGCACGTGGTTAACCGGCATTACCTGGTCGATCGAGCATTCAAGCTCAAGCGTGAAACTGCCCCGTTCCGGTTCAAAGAGGAAGAGCTGCCGCTGGTCGTCGCGAATTCGGTACGCGGCACCAACGACAAGGCACTGCGCGAGGTGAAAGTTGGCTAACTTCGATCAGGCGGAAGGGCTGCGGCGCATGCTCGCCGGGTCCAGGACGCGGATCTACACTTTTCTGTCCGCCACCACCGGCGATGAAAAGGGCTCCGTGCTCGTCAACCTGGCCGCGTCGCTCGCGCAGGCGGGCAGCGATGTACTGGTGCTCGATGCCTGCACCGCGTCGCAGGGCGTTGCCAGCCGGCTCGATGCCACCGGCGCGACGCTGCAGCAGGTGGCAGCGCAGGAAAGGGCGCTCGATGAAGTGGTGCAGGAAAGGCCGGAAGGTTTCGGACTGGCGGCATTAGTGCGCGGTACGCAGCGTGCGGCCCTGCGAGAAGAAGACCAGGTACGGCGCATGTCGAATGTATTCGACATGGTTGCTGCGCAGGCGGACGTGGTGATGGTGGACGCGGAACTTGACGGCGACGACATGTTTCCGCTGCCGGCGCTGGCCTCCGGCGAAGTAGTGGTGCAGGTCTCGCCTAACCCGGAGTCGATCACGACTGCCTATTCACTCATCAAGCGGCTCAACAGCCAACTGGGACGCAGGCCGTGCGGCGTACTGGTAACCGGCGCATCATCGGAGAAGGAAGCGCAGATGGTTTACCAGAACATGGCGCAGGCGGCCAACCGCTATCTGGCGGTCAAGCTCAATTCGATGGGTTCAGTGCCGGCCGACGAGCACCTGAAGCGGGCAGCGCGCCTAGGCCGATCTGTCCTCGACGCTTTTCCGCTGGCCGGTGCGTCGGTCGCGTTCAGGCGTCTGGCGGAAAAATTCGCGCCGTCGGTGGCGCCAGTCGGCGAATTCGAAGGCATATCGGCAGCGAGCGGTGTTAGCCTTGGATTCTAGACCAGCTACGCACAACAGGT
>DASVLY010000086.1:0-2144 GCA_036384635.1 Noviherbaspirillum sp.
GACAGATGCAGTGCAGCAGGCGGGGGATGTCAGGCATTAGAGCCGATTGAGCCCGGATTCAGGAGTTGCGCCGCTCTAATTGCTTTTAGTGGGCGCTTGGCTTGCGGCTGTCGGCACGTTCGGCTCCAGGATCTGGATGAATATCTCACCATCCTTGATCATGCCCAGTTCGTAGCGAGCGCGTTCTTCGACAGCGCCGGTACCTTCACGCAAATCATTTACTTCCGAATTGAGTTTAGCGTTGCGCGCTTTGAGCTCGTCATTCTTTTTTTGCGCAGCAGCGACCTGATTGTCGAGATCCCACACACGCAGCCATCCGCCCTTGCCCAGCCACAGCGGGTATTGGATCAGCAGCAGCAAGACAGCGAGGCAGATGGTAATCAGGCGCATGCGGGCATTGTAGAGTCATTTAGAATTTGGGGGCCTTAAGGCCCCCAAATTCAACGTTTAAAATCCAACGTTCAAATCTTATCTCAGATTGTAAAACGCGCTACGCCCCGGATAGCTGGCGATATCGCCCAGATCTTCCTCGATGCGCAGCAACTGGTTGTACTTCGCAATACGGTCGGAACGAGACATCGAACCGGTCTTGATCTGCAGCGCATTAGTGCCCACCGCGATGTCGGCGATCGTCGCATCCTCGGTTTCGCCGGAACGGTGCGAAATCACTGCAGTGTAGCCGGCACGCTTGGCCATCTCGATCGCGGCGAAGGTTTCGGTCAGCGTGCCGATCTGATTGATCTTGATCAGGATCGAGTTTGCAATGTTCCTCTGGATCCCTTCGCGCAGGATCTTGGTGTTGGTCACGAACAGGTCATCGCCCACCAGTTGTACCTTCTTGCCCAATGCATTGGTCAGCGTCGACCAGCCTTCCCAATCGTTTTCGGCCATTCCGTCCTCGATCGAGACAATCGGATACTTGTCGCACCAAGTCGCCAGGAGGTTGGTGAAATCGGCCGACGACAGCGTCAGTCCCTCACCTTCGAGGTGGTATTTACCATCCTTGTAAAACTCGGATGCTGCGCAATCGAGGCCCAGTGCCACCTGCGTACCAGGCTCGTAGCCGGCTTGCTCAATCGCTTGCAGAATCAGCTTGATTGCTGCTTCATGGTTGTCGACCGACGGCGCGAAACCGCCTTCATCACCGACTGCGGTGGTGAGTTTCTTGTCGTGCAGGATCTTCTTGAGCGTATGGAACACTTCGGCGCCGTAGCGAATCGCTTCGCGGAAGCTCGGTGCGCCGACCGGGATGATCATAAATTCCTGCAAATCCAGGTTGTTGTCGGCATGCGCGCCGCCGTTGATGACGTTCATCATCGGCACTGGCATCTGCATTGCGCCGGAACCACCAAAATAGCGGTACAGCGGCAAGCCGGATTCCTCGGCAGCGGCTTTGGCGACCGCCATCGACACAGCAAGAGTGGCATTCGCGCCCAGGCGCGCCTTGTTTTCGGTGCCGTCGAGGTCGATCAGCGTGCGATCGAGGAATGCCTGCTCATTCGCATCCAGGCCCATGATCGCTTCGGAGATTTCGGTATTGATGTTTTCGCAGGCTTTCAACACGCCCTTGCCGAGATAGCGGCTCTTGTCGCCGTCACGCAGTTCGATTGCCTCACGCGAACCGGTAGAGGCACCGGACGGTACTGCGGCGCGGCCCATCACGCCGGATTCAAGCAACACATCGCATTCGACGGTCGGGTTGCAGCGTGAATCGATCACTTCACGGCCGATGATATCTACAATGGCACTCATTCTATTCTCCCAAAACAATGAAAATTCTGTAGGGTGCGCAACGCCCCGCGCACCGGGCATAAAACCGGCTACGAAAAATCGGTTTCCAGGAAGTGCGTCTTCTTCACGACACGGTCAAGTTCGACCAGCGTCGACAGCAATTCCTTCATGCGTCCCAGCGGAACGGCATTAGGGCCGTCGGATTTGGCTTCCGCCGGATTCGGATGGGTTTCCATGAACAGGCCGGAGATACCAACCGCAACAGCCGCACGCGCCAACACCGGAACGAATTCGCGCTGACCGCCGGATGATGTACCCTGCCCGCCTGGCAACTGCACCGAATGCGTGGCGTCGAATGCCACGGGACAAGCGGTTTCGCGCATGATCGCCAGCGAACGCATGTCCGATACCAG
>DASVLY010000087.1:0-4877 GCA_036384635.1 Noviherbaspirillum sp.
TGGCCGCCGCCGGCAAGCCACCCAAGCTCATTATCGGCGCCATGATGCGCAAACTCGTTCATGTCGCCTTCGGTGTCCTAAAGTCAGGAGAATCCTTTAATCCTGCATTGCAAAACACTTGACCGAAATAACAGTATCTACCTTACCGTCGGAGCGCAAACTGCTCTAGTCAGAAATAGCGAAGACCCAGCACCTCTTTCACTTCATCGACAGTCCTGGCCGCCGCTTCGCGCGCCCTGCCCGTTCCCTCTTTCAGCAACTGCAGGATATAACTGCGGTCCTGCTCCAACTGCCGGCGCCGCTCCCGGATCGGCGCCAGCAATTCCTGCAAGCAGTTCTCCAGCCGCTTCTTGACCACGCTGTCGGCCAGCCCGCCGCGCACGTAATGCGCCTTCAGCTCGGCCAAACCGGCCTGATCCGGATCGAACGCATCCAGATAGATGAAAGCGACATTGCCCTCCAGATGGCCCGGGTCCTCCACCCGCAAATGCAGTGGATCGGTATAGATCTTCCTGACCGCCGTGCGGATTTCATCGGGTGTCGCCCCCAGGTTGATGGTATTGCCGAGCGACTTGCTCATCTTCGCCTTGCCGTCGATGCCCGGCAAGCGGCCCACCGGCGGCACCAGCGCCTGCGCTTCGACCAGCGCCTCGCGCCCGGCGATGCGGTTGAAACGGCGCACGATCTCGTTGGTTTGCTCGATCATCGGCACCTGGTCCGCGCCCACCGGCACCAGCGTCGCCTTGAAGGCGGTGATATCGGCCGCCTGGCTCGCGGGATACGCAAAAAATCCGGCCGGGATATCGCGTTCGAATCCGCGCAGCCGGATTTCTTCCTTGACAGTCGGATTGCGCTCCAGCCGCGCGACACTGACCAGGTTCAGATAGTAGAAAGTCAGTTCAGCCAGTTCCGGTATCTGCGACTGGATCAGCAAGGTCGATTGCTGCGGATCGATGCCGACCGCCAGATAATCGATCGCCACCTCGATCACATTGCGATGCACCTTGCCGGGATCGTCCATGTTGTCGGTCAGCGCCTGCGCATCGGCCAGCATGATGAATTGCCGATAGTCGTGCTGATACGCAACGCGATTGCGCAAGCTGCCGACGAAGTGACCGAGATGCAAAGGCCCGGTCGGGCGGTCGCCGGTCAGGATAATGGGGGGATGCTGAGTTGTCTTCATGGAGGCTCCAGATGTGATGCCTCCATCAAGATGCGCGAAAAAAAACGCCGCCCAACAGAGGCGGCGTTAATAACACATCACAATCAAGTGGCCGCTCTCGTCTAGCGGAACCACCAGTTCAAGCAGATGTGATGTGAAGAAATCGATGACATGCAGCGATAGTCGCAGCTCGGCAAGCTGCTGTCAAGGTTGGATCAATGGTTTGAGCAATGCAATGGTGCGGACCGTTGCTCCGCGATGCTGCTGCGCAAACGCCTGTGCCCGTTGGCCCATCGCACTGCGTTTCCCCTCGTCCTGCAACAAATCCCGCGCACGTTCGACCATCGCCGCCGCATCCGCAACCCGCAGCGCCGCTCCGGCTGCAATCGCATCCTCGCTGACAGCACTGAAGTTGAAGGTATGCGGCCCGATCAACACCGGCTTGCCGACCGCGCAAGCCTCGATCAGGTTCTGTCCGCCCAGGGGCAGCAGGCTGCCGCCGATGAACGCGACATCGCAGGCGGCGTAATAAGCGAACATTTCTCCCATCGAATCGCCGAGCAGCACGCGCGTATCCGCTGCAACCGGTTGACCGGCCAGCGATGAACGGCGCTGCATGCCGAACCCGCGCGCCGCAACCAGCCGCGCCACCTCATCGAAACGCTGCGGATGACGCGGCACGATCACCACCAATGCATCGCGCAAGTCAACGCCGGCCAACGCATCGAGTATCAATGTCTCTTCACTTTCGCGCGTGCTCGCGCACAGCAGAACCGGCCGTGCGCCGATCAGCGCACGCAACGCCCTTCCCGTTTCGAGCAATGACGCCGGCGGCGTGACATCGAATTTGATGCTGCCGGTGATCTGCACCTCGGGCGCGCCGAGTTGCCGTATGCGCGCCGCATCGGCCTCGGTTTGCGCGGCCACGCAAGTGATGCGCTGCGCGGCTTCGGTCATCAGCGTGGACAGCCTTTTCGCCTTCGCCAGCGAGCGTTCCGACAGGCGCGCATTGACCAATGCAACCGGCACGCGCTGCCGCACGCATTGCGCGATCACGTTCGGCCACACTTCGGTTTCCATCAATACGCAAAGCTGCGGCGTGTAATGCCGCAGGAAACGCCTGACCATCCAGCCGATGTCGTAGGGGAGATAGCACTGCATCACCCTTGAACCATGCTTGCCGAACAAAGCCTTTCCGGTTGCGCGCCCGGTCGGTGTCATGTGGGTAAGCAGGATCGCGTGCGAGGGCCAGGCTTGCAGCAATGCGTCCACCAGCGGCTCGGCGGCGCGCGTTTCCCCTACGGACACCGCATGCACCCAGATCAGGGGCGATGATGTGCCGGGTCTCCCGTAAAACCCCAGCCGCTCCGCCAGATGCTGCCGGTAGCCGGACTCCCTGCGGCCACGCCACCACAAGCGGCCAAGCACAAGCGGCAGCGCGAGCCACCATGCGACGGAATACAGAAAACGCATCAGATCAGCGTACGGCCGGTCAGCCGCGTGAGTATCGCGAGCGGACTCGCATCGGGGTTGTACTGATGTGCGACCGGCAAGTGGAAAGTCTGTTCCATCATGTACTGGCCCGACATCACGGCATGCGAGGTCTGATCCGAGAAGCATACCCAGACCGAGCCGGAAGGAAACGGCATCGTTACCTGCGCCGCTTGCTGCTGGTATTGCAGGTCGGACTTCATGCCGTCGTGCAGTTGCAGCATCAGGTGATCGTATTCGCTGCGCAGCGACTTGGTGACGTGCAGCGCATTGAGCGCCTTCGCCTGCCAGCGCGAGTAGGGTTTGCTGCGCGGCAGGAAACGGCGGGCGACCGCTTCAAACGGTTCGCCGACGCGCCATACGCGGGGCATGCCGTCCGGGTTGATGTTGGTGAAGACGCGCAGGATGCGCTCGCCGTAGTTCGGGCGCGAGGGAAAGGCGTCGACATGCAGACGCCGGTCGTCGGCACGCCAGGATTGCGTGCGCGTTTCGACTTGTGTCGGACGATAGCTGGTCGGCGCCAGCCGCAGTGCGTCCGTATAACGCGGCAGCAGCGTATGAATCAGGGTTTGCGCCTGCGCGCGAAAGCGCCCGATCATCGCCGCCAGTTCGCTTTGTGCTGCAGCGTCACCGGTTGCGCCTTTCAGGCGGCCGTTGGCGTCGAGGCTGATGTTGCGGGCTTTCGGGTTGCGGATATCCGGCGTCAGGAAACGTTTTTCCTGTTCCGTCAGCCTGAATCCGAGACGGGGGAAATAGAGGACCTTGCCCGCTTCGAGTTCGGCGATCCACGTTTCCTGCGGCGCGCCGATCTTCCAGTCGGTGCTGTCGATGTCGAGAATTTGGTGTTCCATGACCACTATTATGCTGTGCTGACTTCCGACTGCAGGCCAAGCAGACGCGCGACTGCCGCTTCCACCTCGGCCATCGTCGGCGGCGTACCGGTATCGCCGAGGTTGATGATGTTGCCGGACCAGTTGCCCTCGGTTTTCCAGCGCGGTGAATCGCAATACAGTTCGATGGTTGGCCGGTTGAAAGCGGCTGCGATGTGCGTCAAGCCGGTATCGACGCCGACCGCCAGCGCCGCGCGTTGCGCGAGGAGCACCGCCTCCATCATCGATAGCTTCGGCAGGACTTGCGCATTCGGCATGTGCGCGGCGAGCTGTTGCGCGGCCTGCTTTTCCTTCTCGTTACCCCAGGGCAGCAGCACCGGCAAGCCGTGCGCGTTGATGCGGTGCGCCAGCCGTATCCAGCCTGCGTGATCCCAACGCTTCGCGTCGCGTGCGGTGCCGTGAAAAAAGACGGCATAAGGCTGGGCCGGCAGCCATGCGGCATGTTGCGCATCCGGCGCTTGCAGATTGAAATCGGCCGGACTGTCGATCTTGTAATCCAGCGCGGCGGCGGCAACCATGCGCGCACGCAGCACTGCATGGGTGCGCAGGCCGACCGGCACGCTCATCGTATGAAAAATGCGTGAGATGGCTTCGTAGCCGGAACCTTCGGTCGCGTTCGCAAGACCGACGCGCTTGCCGCCCGGTGCCAGGCGTGCGATGCGCATCACGAGGCTGGTTTTGAACAAGCCTTGCGTATCGAACACAAGATCATAGGATTCCGCATGCAGCGCCTGATAAAACGCCCGCATCTCGGCGCGCGTTTTTGCGGAGAACAGACTCTTGCGCCAACGTCGTAATGCAAACGGAATGATGTTGCGCACGCCGCGGTTCAAACGCACCAGGCTGGTGTAAGCCTCTTCGACCACCCAGTCGATGTTCGCGTCGGGGTAGTGGCGCAGAATGTCGGCCACCATCGGCATGTTATGCACGACGTCGCCAAGCGACGATACCCGTACGATCAGAATATTCACGGACAGATTCGCCTAGAGGGTGTTATGAACTATTTCAGGGGTCGCGTTCGGGCGAGAAGGGATGCAGCGCAAGTCCCTTGCAGGGCGCGCATTGGCTTGCAAGCCAATGCCGTTGCGCGGGCGGGCGACATGTCGCCCGAATTCCCCGCTCCACCAGCGCGCCGCACAGGGTGGTTCCCTGTGCAAGCGACGCAACGCCGCGATGCGCCCTTCTCGCCCGAACCCTGCGGGCAGCCACGGGAACCGGCTGCCTACGTTGTTGCAGCTCCTTGCCGTAGCACCGCTACGTCGCGTCGCCGCGCCTAGTATGCAGCCGGTTCCCGTGGCTGCGCGACCCCTGAAATAGTTCATAACACCCTCTAG
>DASVLY010000088.1:0-11986 GCA_036384635.1 Noviherbaspirillum sp.
CCTGGGCCACGGCCAGATCGTCGCCCGGCTTGGCGAAATGGTCCATGCCGATGTAGACGTAGCCTGCTTCCGTCAGACGCCGGATGCACAGGTACAGCATGTCGAGCTTGGCGTCGGCATTCGGCAGATCGTCTTCGCTGATGCGCCGCTGCGGTTTGAACAGATGCGGCAGGTGGGCGTAGTTGTAGATCGCCACGCGGTCGGGATTGGCGGCGATCACTTTCGTCAGCGTCTGCGCCATGCTCATCACGGTCTGCTTCGGCAGGCCGTAGATCAGGTCGATGCTGATCGAACGGAAGCCCGACTCGCGCCCCGCCTGGATGATCTCCCGCGTCTGCGCCTCGGGCTGAATGCGGTTGACGGCCTTCTGTACCTCGGGATCGAAATCCTGCACGCCAAGGCTCAGGCGATTGAAACCCTGATGCCGCAGCGAACGGATGCGTTCAGGCGTGACGCTGCGCGGATCGACCTCGATGGCGTATTCGCCGATGCTGTCGGAAGCAAAAATAAACCAGCGGCGCAGATGCCACAGCAGGTCTTCCATTTGCGCATCCGACAGGTAGGTCGGCGTGCCGCCGCCGAAGTGCAGTTGCGCGATCTGGTTACGGTCGGCAAACAGCTTGCCTTGCATCTCGATCTCCCGCTTGAGATAACCGAGATAGGTGGCCGCCTTGCTACGGTCGCGCGTGACGATCTTGTTGCAACCGCAGTAGTAGCAGACCGTATCGCAGAACGGTATGTGCATGTAAAGCGAGAGCGGAGGCCGCGCGCCGCGCGCATGCAGAGCGGTGACCGCGTGCAGATAGTCGGCATAGCCGAAGTCTTCCGAGAAGCGGTCCGCCGTTGGATACGAGGTGTAGCGCGGCCCCGAACGATCGTATTTGCGGATCAGCGCGGTGTCGAATTCGACCGATGCGGCTGCCGCCGATGATGATAATGTCGAAGCTGCCATGTTTCTCTCCGGATGTTCGCCGCCGATGCGGCGCAAGCAGGATCGAGTGTAGGAAGCGGGACGCGCAATTTCCTTGATTCAGGTCAAAGCGGCCGGAACGCGCACGCCGCTCAACAGATAAGCGATCAGTTCGCGCACCGGACGGATCTCCCGTCCGAACGGCAGCTTTTCCGAGCCGCGGAAGAACAATCCGCGCTTGACGTCGCCTTTCAGCGCGAATGCAAGCTGCGTGTCGATGCAGAACTGGCCCGAGGCCGCGATGCCGTCGCGCAGGCCGCACTGATGCAGGCAGTCGAAGCCGACCGTGCATTGCTTCGGCCTGGCGATCCGCTGCAGCTTCGCCTCCTTCTCCAGGTAATTGTTCAGCCACGGCGTACGCACGGCGCGCGCCGGCAATCCGGCCACGCTCATGAAAGTAACGATGTCCTCGGGCTGCGCCTGCGCCAGCACGTTCTTGAAATTGACGTGCGCATCGCCCTCCTCGCTGACGGCGAAGGCCGTGCCGAGTTGCACGGCGCTGGCCCCAAGTTCGAACAGCTTGCGCACCTGATCGGGGTGATGGATGCCGCCGCCGGCGATCAGGGGAATCCGCTCGCGTTCGATACCGAGTTCCTTGAACAATTGCTGCGTGCCTTCCAGCACGGCCGGAAACGCGAAATGCGGCGCATCGACATCCTCCAGCCGCGCAGCGCCGAGATGACCGGCCGCGTAGCGCGGATTCTCGATGACGATTGCATCGGGCAGGCGCTGCTTGCGCATCCACTTCTTCAGGATCAGACCGATGCCGCGCACATCCGACAGGATGGGGATCAGCGCCACGCGCGGATGTTCGGCCGTCAGGTCGGGAAGGTCGAGCGGCAAGCCCGCGCCGACCACAATCGCATCGACTCCGCTTTCGCAGGCTTGCTTCACATAGGAGGCATATTCGGCCACCGCGCGCATGACATTGACCGCCAGCATGCCGCATCCCTGCGCGATCCGGCGCGCCGCCTGGATTTCACGGTCGAGCGCGACGAGGTTGGCGCGATCGATCGCCTCCTTGTCGCGCGACTTGCCGGTCTGCTCCATCAGGTCGGGATGATGCCGCCGCAGGTCCACGCTGGAGATCGTTCCCACCGCCCCGCACTGCGCGACGTTGCCGGCAAGGCGGCTGGCCGAGACGCCCACGCCCATGCCGCCCTGAACAATGGGCAGAACCGATTTGTTCCTGATGACCAGTTGCGGATAAGGGATCTTGAACACGAGCTTCCTTCCACGGAAAAAACTGCGCCAATGTAGCCGAGACGTCATCCCGTGTTCATTGATCCAGATCAAGGCAGGCCGGCTCTTCTGCAAATTGAAATATCGGGCGCGGAGAAAGTCTTTGGCATAGCGCCGTGCCACTCGCGAATCTCTGCCTCTGCCTCTGCCTCTGCCAACTTGCCGAGCAGCGCAAGAGACTCCTTCCAGCCGGAAAACAAATGAGCCCGCCGCTTCGGCGGAAAACGCAAGCGCAGCGGAACAAGCCTCGCCGATGCGAATCGAAGCAGGATGCATAAAAGAACTGTGTGGATGTGGAGCGAAGCATTCGGTTTCATCGAGCACGCCGAGCGCCTGCATCGTCAATTCTTTCACCTGGGCCGACTGAGCGAGCCGCTTCCGGCATGGGAACCGCCGGTCGACATATTCGAGACGGAAGGCGAACTGTCGATTGTCATCGCGCTGCCCGGCGTGGCGGCGGAACAGTTGGAAATCCTGACTGACGGCAGCACGGTTGTCGTGCGCGGCAGGCGTTCGCTTCCCGAGGTTTGCGGGAACGCCGCCATACGGCGGCTCGAAATCCCGTATGGGCAATTCGAGCGGCGCATTGAATTGCCCTCAGGGCACTTCCAGTTAGGACAGCGCACCTTGCGCGACGGCTGCCTGTTCCTGGTTTTCTCCAAGGTAGCGCCATGAAAGCCGAACAGGAACAACCTTACGAAGCGCCCGCGAACAAGGACGACCCCGCGCCCGGGGATGCGAAACAAACGCAGCGTCACGCGCCGCGCTTCGCGTTGCCGGAAGATGTGCTCATTCTCGTTCCTGTGCGGAACATGGTGCTTTTTCCCGGTCTGGTCATGCCGATTCAGGTCGGGAGGGAGCGCACCATCGCCGCCGCTCAGGAAGCCGTGCGCAGCGAGCGCCCGGTGGGTATCGTCCTGCAGCGCGACATGACCGTAGAGACACCGCGCGCCGAAGATCTGCACCAGATCGGCACCGTTGCATCCATCCTGCGCTATGTCACGCAAGACAATGCCCATTACCTTGTCTGCCAGGGGCGGCAGCGCTTTCGCATCCTCGAATTCCTCGAAGACTATCCCTTCCACGCCGCGCGCGTGCAGTTGCTGCCCGAAGCAGAGGAAAACAGCACGGAAATCCAGGCGCGCCTGCTCAAGCTCAAACAACGCTCGGTAGAAATATTCGAACTGCTGCCGCAAACACCGGCGGAACTGACTGCTGCCGCGCGCAACATCAACTCGGCAGCGATGCTGGCCGATTTTGCCGCCGGACTGATGGATATCACCCTTGAAGAAAAGCAGGACATCCTGGAGACCATCGACCTGCAAAACCGTCTCGACAAAGTGCTGGACCTGTTGGCTCACCGCATCGAAGTGCTGCGTCTTTCGCAGCAGATCGATCAGCAGACCAGGCAGCGCATGGACGAGCAGCAGCGCGAATTCATCCTGCGCGAACAGTTGAAGACGATCCAGGATGAACTGGGCGAATCCGAAGAGAACAACGAAGAAATGGAAGACCTGGCGGAGGCGATTGCCAAGGCAAAGATGCCGGGTGAGATCGAAGCGCACGCCCGGAAAGAATTAAGTCGCCTGAAAAAAATGCCGGAGGCGGCCGCAGAATATTCGATGCTGCGCACCTACCTCGAATGGCTCACCGAGTTACCGTGGTCGACCGTGACCGAGGACAGGATCGACCTGCCAGAAGCCAGCCGCATTCTCGACGAAGATCATTTCGGACTGGAAAAGATCAAGCAGCGCATCCTGGAATATCTCGCGGTACGCAAGCTCAACCCGCAAGGCAAGAGCCCCATCCTCTGCTTCGTCGGCCCGCCGGGCGTGGGCAAGACCTCGCTCGGGCAAAGCATCGCGCGCGCCACCGGCCGCAAGTTCGTGCGCGTATCGCTGGGCGGCGTGCATGACGAAGCGGAAATCCGCGGCCACCGCCGCACCTATATCGGCGCGCTGCCCGGCAACATCATCCAGGCGCTTCGCAAGGCAGGCGCGCGCAACTGCGTGATGATGCTGGACGAGGTCGACAAGCTGGGCAGCGGCTTCCACGGCGATCCGTCGGCCGCCTTGCTGGAAGTGCTCGATCCCGAGCAGAACGCCACCTTCCGCGACAATTACCTGGCCGTGCCCTTCGACCTGTCGAAAGTGCTGTTCATCTGCACCGCCAACATGCTCGACACCATCCCCGCTCCCCTGCGCGACCGCATGGAAGTAATCTCGCTGCCGGGCTACACCGAAGAGGAAAAAGCGCAGATCGCGCGGCGCTACCTGGTTGCGCGCCAGCTCGAAGCCAACGGCCTGACGCCGGCGCAATGCGACATCGCCGACGACGCGCTGCGCGCCATCATCCACGACTACACGCGCGAAGCCGGCGTGCGCAACCTTGAGCGCGAGATCGGCAAGGTGTTCCGCCATGTCGCGATGCGCATTGCGAAAGGCGAAGCGCAACAGATACGCATCGATGCCGCCGACCTGCCCGCCATCCTCGGGTCGAAACGCTTTGAAAGCGAAGTGGCGATGCGCACCAGCCTGCCGGGCGTGGCCACGGGCCTGGCCTGGACGCCGGTCGGCGGCGACATCCTCTTCATCGAAGCCAGCCGCACGCCAGGCAGCGACCGCCTGATCCTGACCGGACAACTCGGCGACGTGATGAAGGAAAGCGCGCAGGCGGCGCTCACTTTAGTCAAGGCGCGCTCGGCCGATCTGCAGATCGCGCCGGAAGCGTTCGACAAGACCGACATCCACGTTCACGTACCGGCCGGCGCGATTCCCAAGGATGGACCGAGCGCCGGCGTGGCCATGTTCATCGCCCTGGCATCGCTGATGATGGACAAGCCGGTGCGCAGCGACCGCGCGATGACCGGCGAGATCAGCCTGCGCGGCCTGGTGCTGCCGGTGGGCGGCATCAAGGAAAAAGTGCTGGCCGCATTGCAGGCCAGCATCGACACCGTACTGCTGCCGGAACGCAACCGCAAAGACCTGGAAGACATTCCGGAAGACGCGCGCCGCAAGCTCGAATTCGTATGGCTGAAAACGGTGGACGATGCCATGCGCGCAGCCATCGGGGAAGATGCCGGGGAGCGGCTGGATGCGCAATCTCTGGAGTAATTGATCGTCCTTAGGAATGGGCACAAGCGCACCATTTCATCTTCGAACGTGGTACGCAATCCTTGAGCATTCATATCTTCGAACCGGTGCGCGTGGCGCACTCTTGCTATTTGCCGAACATGTCGAGTCTGACCCTACATGTTAATGCGCGATCACGATCTAACCTTACTCGTTAGCCATCATTTCGGCCCCAGGAGCTTTTCCATCTGCTCCGCTGAAGCTGCCTTCATTGGGTAGCCCCAGACCGGATTACCAGGAAAGCCGCTGTCATTCAAGAGGCGGGTGATCTCCGCATCGAAGAATGGATTGCTCAAGGGGTGCGGAGATGGATAACCCTCGCCATCGGGATACTGGAAACCAAGGAAGACTTTTTGACGAATCTCGAGTACCTCAACGCCATAGCCCTTCTTCACTTCTGCCGGGTAATGCCCCTTGATGTAGGTGGCGACCTTCTCTTGCAGAGATGAGCGTGCGAGATAAGAGGAAACCTCTTTGGTGACTGTGATCCCAGCAAAAATTATTAGGCCAACCACTAAGGCAACGAACATCGTTGCTCCAAACCCAATCGCTAGTTGCTTCCACTTTTCAAGGGTGAGCTTTGCCGCTACGGCGACAAGAATGGCGGCAACGATTGATGCCATAACACTGAGCCAGAAATCAGAAAATGTCATAACTTCTCCATGAGGGCTATTGATGATGCCTACCGTGAAGTAGGCACCCTAAAAGGCGCTTTATTTACCGCCAAAATACTGCACATAATCACAGTTTCCATAAATTCATCCTTCCCGGATCAATCAGTTGCTGGACTTTAGCACACCCTAAATTCAAAAACCAAACACACCTGCGAGGAAAATTATGGTGGAAAACAAGGGGCGTTTATTGGACCAAGTGCGGGACCGCATTCGTATGAAGCACTCCCCCCTCTGTCACAATAGTTGTCGCGCCTTGCATTTGGCCGTTTCTGACAACTCTCAGACCCCTTGCAGAGTCCATAACAGGATCTAAGTCCCAAGTTATTCACTTTCTTCTGAATAAATCATCTCGTGAATAGACAGCGTTCACATCGCTTTTTGCATGCTCTAATCTATGAATATTCGCGCTATTTTCATTTATCGTTACCCCCTCGATATTTTCGTAAATTTTTTTCTCGTGATCTGCCACGGTCCTGAAAAACCGCCCGTTATTTTCATTCTGCCTTTCAAGAATGATTTCATCGATCGTTTTTCCATCGGACAGTCCGGATATGAGTTCATCCACTGTAAAAGATTTTCCCTCTTCAAAAGGGTGAAATCCGTGATTGACTCGTATATGCAAATGCAGCGTCAGTGTGCTTGCCACATAGGGAAAATGAAAATATAGAGCAACGTCGTCGCCTTCATTGACGCCATATGCTTCCGCAAGGTGGCGCATCGTTTTTTCCTTCAGGTTTCTCAGCAGAGGTATATGGCTGGCGTTGAGATCCAGGATACTGGCCAGGTATTCGCTATTTTGTTTCAACTGGCCGATAGTCTTTTCATCCCTCACATTCTGTTTGGAATAATCAACAGCGCTGGACTCGCATTGCGCGCGCAGTTTTTCCACGAGGGGCTTGGGAGACGCAGCTCCTTCGGAAAGTTCGCGCAGGAGCGTACGAGTATCATCGTTGATGGAACTTAAATCCGGATGGATAAACCAAGCGCACGAGACGATTCCCTGATCTTTCAGCTTCAGGGATTTGGGGCCGATATGCCGCTCACCCATAGGGTCGTATGACACAGTCGGCATCATCAAAAATTTCTCGTTCTCGAAATAAGGATAAAAGACAGGATTTCTTACCATGTCGTGAAGGTCATGGCAAAAACGCTCCATTTTGAGGAATGCATGCAAAAATGTCGTCGCTCCATGGATTTCGTCATATCTATGACGCAGGTTCATTAAACCTTGCCTTGTGAACGAGAGCGAAAACGCGGTTTCTCTTTGATGTGGCTCCATGCTCTTTGATGGCATTGGATAGAAATGCCCATTTTTTCTTTCAAAAAATATCCTTCCATTGTTTGGCACAAAACAAATATTCTTTGAAACCCCGAATTTCTGCTGCAACACCAAAGCGGTGCTTGGTATTTTTCTGCTTTGCCGAGGAAGCTGATGCGCAGCATCGGTGTGCGAGAGGCTCTCGCTCCCAGTCTCACACGCATTTATTGGTTTTGAAGAAACTAAAACAGGGATTGGGGCTGCCTTTGAAAAATCTGCAGGAACGGTAAAACCAGGCAATGCTTGTTGGACCTTCATGAATTTGAATCAATCGAGAATTTAAAAACTTGATGAATTAGAGAAATTGTGCTCTTTCAGACACATCTTTCATTGTGGCAATGGATTGCATATTCATTGCCACAATGAAAGATGTGTGACAAGAGAAAACAAATAGTTCCAACGTACGCGCTCAAGCCGCAGCGATGCAACTTATTCCTGCGCGGCACCTTAGCTCTTTAATCAGCAAGACCAACTATCCCATAAACATGGGATATCGCTTTATGGCCTTTCTCATTTAAATTCCCTGTGGAAATTCCGGGGCGGAAAAAGAGGCCATTTCATGTCACGTTATGGCGGCAGATTGGTATTAGTCTCTCCGTTTTCCGCGGTTCTCTTCGCCTCGCCGATTGCGCATGTCGCAAGCGTTGCCGCGCTTTTTTCATCATCAAAAACCACAAGGGAGACTACATGGCAGACACATTGAATCCGAACCGCCGCCGCCTCTTGCAAGCCGGTGGACTCATGGCCGGGGCCGCCGGACTGGGGCTGATGCCGGCCGGCGCTCTGGCCAAGCCTGCGCTGGGCATGGGCAACAAAGGCTTGAACGCCTTGAGCCGCGACCTCAAAGGCAGACTGATCCTGCCCGGCGAACAAGGCTATGCCATGGCCGCCTGGCCGAATAATGCCCGCTGGGCCGATGTTCATCCTCTCGCGGTGGCGATGTGCGCCGACGACCAGGACGTACAACACTGCATCAAATGGGTACGCGACAACAACAAGCCGTTTGCGATTCGTTCCGGCGGCCATAATTACGCCGGCTTTTCCACCACGCCCGGCCTGCTCATCGACGTCAAAGCCATCAACGGCGTCAAGGTGGATTTGAAAAACGGGATTGCCATAGTCCAGGGCGGGGCCAACAACCAGGATGTCGCCACCGCATTGCGCGCCAATAATTTTGCGATCCCCTCCGGCCGCTGCCCCACAGTCGGCACCAGCGGCCTCGTTCTTGGAGGCGGCTGGGGATTCGCCGCGACGCATTCCGGCCTGACCTGCGACAGCCTCATCGCCACCGACATCGTGCTTGCCAATGCCTCCAGAACGACTATCGATGCGCGCAATAACGGCGACCTGTTCTGGGCCGTGCGAGGCGGCGGCGGAGGCAATTTCGGCGTGCATACCTCGTTCACGTTCCAGTTGCGCGAAGTCCATGACGTCACCACATTCAACATCGTCTGGCCCGCCGGCAAGCAGGTCGAACTGCTCACCGCATTGCAGTCGATACAAATGGCCAATGCAAGAACCATCTCCACCAGAAGCAAGGCCAGGCCCATCAATGCCGGCCCCCGCCCCGGCCGCGATCAACTGGTCGTCGAAACGCTCGGCATGTATTGGGGCAATGCAAAGGAACTGCGCGAAATCCTCGCGCCGGCATTTGCCATCATGCAGCCACAAACCGCCGATATTTACGAGATGGACTACTGGCGCGCCCGCGACTATCTGCTGACCGACGACCCGAACGGCATGTACGACATCCGATGCAGCTATGTCGAAAAAGCCCTCGGCGAAGACGCGCTGGAAAACATGCTGACCTGGATGACGCGCTGGCCCGGCGGCGCGTTAAGACAAGACAACATGGGAATCCTGTTTGCGATAGGAGGCGCGGTTCAGGATGTGAAGAGCGACGCCACCGCCTATGTGCATCGCCGGTCCAACTACATCTACGAGATGGAAGCCTCCTGGTCCCCCATCGACAAGCCCGATGTCGTGAAACGCCAGAGAGCGTGGCTGACGGACTATTACAACGACATGCAGCGCTTCGTACAGCCTGAGTCCTACGTGAATTTTCCTAATAGGGATTTGAAGAACTGGGCGCACGCCTACTACGGCTCGAATCTGCCTCGGCTATCGCAAGTCAAACGTAGATACGACCCGCATAATGTGTTCAAATTTGCGCAAAGTATTCCGTTGGATGTTTGATTGGGAAGGTGGGTGATGTAGTTTGACAGTTCGCCGAGCTCGTCGCCCGGATCGCGGTTCAAATTAGGAAGAGCGATCCTTCAACCTCTCGGATAACCGGAGCAACGGCAAACCATGCGTGCGGGTAACCTTGCGCCAAACGGAAGATTCACGCACTGGTGCGGCTTGCGTGCCAATTCGCTCATCCAGGTTATGCAGAATATTTCAGTATTTACGGGAGTAACTTATGAATCAGCGCCATCTATTAGCAATCGTGATAGCTGTTAACCTTATCAACCTAGGCTTCTCATATTTTTCAAAAGGAGCTTCCGTCGATCTCACTTCAATCCTCCACTCATCACTGATTTCTGCTTTCTTGGGGTTCTGCATATTGCTATTTGATTTGTGGGGTTGGCGTCTTCCTATACTTTATCCATGGTTTGTCCCAGTTCCGTGCATTCGCGGAGAGTGGGACGTTGAGGGTGATGTTAGCTGGGTTAGATCAAAAAAAAATAAAAACCTCAAGGGTTCAATCGTGATAGAACAAACGTTCTTTTCCATCCGGGCGCGCATCGATTGGAATGATTATGGCGAAACGCATTTCTTAAAAAAAGTTCCGATTGCAGCGACAGAGGATGGCTTATGCGCGTTTACGGCTATTTATGAAATTGATCCCAAAAAGACAGACGAATCATCCGCCCCTCGCAGAGTGGGAGTCTTCTTTCGTACGTCCGATCGTCGGCCTAGTAATGTGACGCTGTATTATTCTACGACCGATAATCAGGTCGGCCAGATTAGGCTCACCAACAGAAGGAAAATTTCGCCATGGGAATGGTTGATGCCAAAGTAACGCTGAACCCGTTAGCACGGGTTCGCTCTGCGCGCCATTTATCGATTTCGAACCCAGTACACAATTTTGAACATGCATTTCACGGTGCGCAGAGTGCACCCAGCCCTGTCAACATGCAAAATTAGCTTTAATTTGATCAAGTAATCGTTTGTTAGAGAAATGGTGGTGAGTGGTTGTTTGTTTTTTAGGCTGAGGTTTCTTGGGACTGCGTCGAGCACGGCGGAATCGCTGCATAGGAACGTGCCGGGCGACATATTGGAGCCAATCGGCTAGTTTTTCGATAGAGAGATGACGAACAAAATCCCATTTCCCGGTCGGCATCACAATCGCCATGCCTAACCAAATCTGAGAAATATTGAGCACCATGGCGTAATAGGATAATTCCTGCACTGCTTCTTGCCCGTGTTGGGCCTGCAGCGCCTGCTGCACCACGGCCAACGCGTTGCCGGCCGTGACGGCCATGGCAAAGACAAACAGGGCGGCGCGCGGATAATTGAATCCCGGCAGTTCACAATGCAATTGCTGCGTCAGCCGTTGGTAATGCACTTCGATTTGCCAACGGCCGGCGTAGGCGTCGCAGAGGGAATCGGCCTCGTGCGCATCAGGCAAATCGGTCACTAAAATCAGCTCGGTGTCGCCATTGCGTGTTGATTCGGCCAGCGGCAACACAATACGGCGCACGACCAGCCATTCTTTCGTGTCGGGATCCTGCAGCCGAATCTTGTGCTCCTTCGCCCCTTGCCTTGTTCCTTTGGCACGATGCAGCGGCTCGAGCTCTTCATAGGGACAGGAACTGCCGTGCCAGCGAATGACAAAAGCAGCTTGTTTGCGATGCAGGCGAAACAGAAAGGACCGGATGCAGAAATTGCGATCGGCAAGCCATACTTCCCTGGCATGAATTTCCAATTGATCCAGCAAGGCACGCTCCTGGGTATAGGCATCTTCCTCCAGCACGACTTGCCGAATGATTTTCCGGGCCGGCACATAGACGCACAACGCCATGCCGGTCAACCCGGCTGCCCGTGTCGTGCGCAGCGGCTTGATGCGATTGTCGCTGCGTCCTCCCAACACGGTGCCATCCACGACCCGGGCCTGATAGCCGGCAATCGGTTCGGCTTGAGGCGTCCCCAATTGCACCATGATTGGCCCGGCCAATTCGGCAAACCGCTGCATGACCGCAGCACTGACTGCCGGCTCCATGCGCTGGAGCTTGCCATACAAGGCTTGGCGCGAAACAGAAAAATCCGTGGCGCGTGCATGAAATGCTTTCAAGGCCGAAGGTTGAATCCCGCAGGCCACATCCAGCATCAGGTCCACCATAAAGGTTAGCGTCAGCTCTCGCGTATATTGATCTTGCGCAACGTCCTCAAACAATTGATCCAGCATTGCTTGCTTGAGCATCCATTCCAGGCAGGATCGCACCAATACCGGTAGCGGCGCTTCCTGGAGGAAGGGCTCCAGTTCGGACGGATAGGCTACATCTATCTTCTTCAGTTCTCTCCTCCCCTCTCGCCGGCCCAATTGATTCGGCATGATGTCCTCCTGTTTCCGATAGCCTCGCCATCCACCTTGGACTCCTTGCACTCACATTAATTCTGTTTCCTTTGGCTATGTTGACAGGGCTGG
>DASVLY010000089.1:0-5223 GCA_036384635.1 Noviherbaspirillum sp.
AAGGTGCTGGTGGTCGGCAACCCGGCCAACACCAACGCCTACATCGCGATGAAATCGGCACCGAACCTACCGGCCAAGAACTTCACCGCAATGCTGCGTCTGGATCACAACCGCGCGCTGTCGCAGGTCGCAGCAAAGATCGGCAAACCGGTTTCCTCGGTCGAAAAGCTGTGCGTGTGGGGCAATCACTCCCCGACCATGTACGCCGATTATCGCTTTGCGACCGTCGACGGCAAGTCGGTCAAGGAAATGATCAACGATGAAGTGTGGAACAAGGACGTGTTCCTGCCGACCGTCGGCAAGCGTGGCGCAGCGATCATCGAGGCGCGCGGCCTGTCTTCCGCCGCATCGGCAGCCAACGCTGCGATCGACCACGTGCGCGACTGGGTGCTCGGCACCAACGGCAAGTGGACCACAATGGGCATTCCGTCCGATGGCTCCTACGGCATCCCCAAGGACACTGTGTTCGGCTTCCCGGTCACCACCGAGAACGGCGAATACAAGATCGTTCAAGGCCTGGAAATCGATGCATTCTCGCAAGAGCGCATCAACCTGACGCTCAAAGAACTGATGGAAGAGCGTGAAGGCGTCAAGCACCTCGTAGGCTAACTCATCCCGGCCGGACAAGCAGCGGGCCACGCCTGCCGCTTGTCCATCCGCTCATTGCACATCACCTGAACTCACGCAACATATGCACCCATCCGAGGTCTTATTTCAAGGCACGCGCAAACCGGTTTCGATCCCGGCCTGTGATCACTATGCCGGCTCCGAAAAGCTGATGCAGAAATCGATCGCCTTGCAACAAGAACTTGGCCCCGTATTCGACATCACCCTCGACTGCGAAGACGGCGCATCCGCCGGCAACGAGAAGGCGCATGCCGAGTTAGTCGCATCGCTGATCAATAGCGCAGAGAATCGTTTCAACCGCATCGGCGCGCGTGTCCACGACTTGATGCACCCTTGCTTCGAAAAAGACATCTCCATCATCTGCAAAGGTGCTGCCAGTCGCCTCGCATATCTGGTTGTACCCAAGGCCGAGAGCGTGGACGAGGTCGCGCGTGCCATCGACATCATCAATCGCCATGCGAAGAAAGCGGGCCGCGAAAACTTGCCGGTGCATGTGCTGATCGAAACACATGGCGCGCTGGCAGACGTTTTCGAGATTGCCGCATTGCCGCAGGTCGAATGCCTGTCGTTCGGCATCATGGATTTCGTGTCGGCGCATTATGGTGCGCTTCCCGGAACCACAATGCGCTCGCCGGGGCAGTTCACACACCCGCTGGTAGTGCGCGCAAAACTCGAAATCGCCGCCGCCTGCCATGCAAATGGAAAGATTGCGTCGCATAACGTCACGACAGAAATCAAGGACACGACAGTGGTCGCGAACGATGCGAACCGTGCTGCAGCGGAGTTCGCCTATACACGGATGTGGAGCATCCATCCAAACCAGATCAAACCTATACTGAAGGCCATGTCGCCACGCAGTTCCGAAGTCAGCGAAGCTGTAGCCATCCTGACCGAAGCGCAAGCTGCGAAATGGGGCCCGATAAAACACAACGGCAGGCTACACGATCGCGCCAGCTATCGCTACTACTGGACGATACTGCAGCGCGCGAAAGCCAGCGGCATGCCAATACCGGAATCAGCAGGGAGTTTGTTGTGAAATACCCGCGGCGCATACACGAAGTGAACGATACAAGCGCGCACTAAAGGAAGACATTGCATGAAAACGTTCAACACCCTCCTTCTTCTAATCGCCGGTGCCACCTCGGCAGCGATTGTCACCTCTCCTGCCCTCGCGCAAGACGCACCGCATGCGGCAAAGAAGGTTGCCACGAAAAAAGCCGCGAAGAAAAATGCACACACGGCTTCCGAGGATGGGAAAGAACCAGACATTACCGGCTTGCAACCGACCGACTATCACTGCGAATTGGGCAACAAGCTGACCATTTACCAGAATGCAGACGACGATCAGAAGATCGCATTGCGCTGGAACAAGCATCTGCATGCTATGACCCGTGTCAGCACCACCACCGGCGCCAACCGCTTCGAGGATGCGAAGAAGGGCTTGGTATGGATCGGCATTCCCGCCAAGGGAATGCTGCTGGATTCCAAGAAAGGCCAGCAGCTTGCCAACGAATGCAAAAGTGCCGAGCAAATGCAAAAGCCGGAGCAGAAAAGCTAATGGTTGCAATGGCGCCTGCACACCTTTAAGTTTCGAAGATCGATTGTTACCTGTTCAGTTCTAATAATCCAAGGAGAGGCCATGTCCCGCAATACTCTGAACACGCTCAAGGAATTCAAGATCTCGGGTTCCAAGAAAGGTAAGTTCTATTCGCTTCCCGAGCTGGCAAAGAAACTTGGCGTGAATATCTCTCGTCTGCCGGTATCGATTCGCATCGTACTGGAATCGGTGCTGCGTAATTGCGACGGCAAGAAAGTGACTGAAGAACATGTCAAGCAGCTCGCGAACTGGAGCCCGACGGCTGCTCGCATCGACGAGATTCCGTTCGTGGTCGCGCGTGTGGTATTGCAGGACTTCACCGGCGTGCCTCTGCTGGCCGACCTCGCGGCAATGCGCGGCGTGGCGAACAAGATGGGCAAGAAGCCAAAGAACATCGAGCCGCTGGTGCCGGTAGACCTCGTCGTTGACCACTCGGTGCAGGTCGATCACTTCCGCGAGAAGAAGGCGCTGGACCTGAACATGAAGCTGGAATTCCAGCGCAACAACGAACGCTACCAGTTCATGAAGTGGGGCATGCAGGCATTCGACACCTTTGGCGTCGTGCCTCCGGGCTTTGGCATCGTGCACCAAGTGAACCTGGAATACCTTGCGCGCGGCGTGCACAACAAGGACGGTGTGTTCTTCCCTGACACTCTGGTCGGTACCGACTCTCACACCACGATGATCAACGGTATCGGCGTGGTCGGTTGGGGCGTGGGCGGCATCGAGGCTGAAGCAGGCATGCTGGGCCAGCCGGTGTACTTCCTGACCCCGGACGTGGTCGGCGTGAACCTGACCGGCGCACTGCGCGAAGGCGTGACCGCGACCGACCTGGTGCTGACGATTACCGAAATGCTGCGCAAGCAGAAGGTCGTCGGCAAGTTCGTCGAATTCTTCGGCGAAGGCACCGCATCGCTGTCGACAACCGACCGCGCAACGATTGCCAACATGGCGCCGGAGTACGGTGCGACCATGGGCTTCTTCCCGGTCGACGAAGCGACCATCGAATACTTCAAGGGCACTGGCCGCAGCAGAGCCGAGATCGACGCGTTCGAATCCTACTTCAGGGCGCAGGGTCTGTTCGGCATTCCGAAGGAAGGTGAAATCGACTACACCAATGTCGTCACGCTCGACCTTGGCACCGTTGCACCGTCGCTGGCCGGTCCGAAGCGTCCGCAGGACCGCATCGAAATCGGCAATGTGAAATCGACCTTCAGCGAACTGTTCTCCAAGCCGGTCGCGGAAAATGGCTTCAACAAGAAGGCAGAAGACTTGAGTGCTGTGTACGAGACTTCCGACGGCATTAAGGTCAGGAACGGGGATGTGCTGATCGCCGCGATCACTTCCTGCACAAACACCTCGAACCCGAGCGTGCTGCTGGGCGCCGGCTTGCTGGCCAAGAAAGCAGTCGAAGCAGGTCTGAAGGTTGCGCCGCACATCAAGACTTCGCTTGCTCCTGGATCGCGCGTGGTCACCAAATATCTGGAAGCGGCAGGCCTCCTTCCCTACTTGGAGAAACTTGGATTTGGCGTCGCCGCATACGGCTGCACCACTTGTATAGGCAATGCCGGCGACCTGACATCGGAACTGAACGAGGCGATCGTGAAAAACGATATCGTCGCAGCCGCCGTGCTGTCCGGCAATCGTAACTTCGAAGCGCGCATTCACCCGAATATCCGTGCCAACTTCCTGGCTTCGCCGCCGCTGGTCGTCGCTTACGCAATCGCCGGTAATGTGACCCGCGACTTGATGACCGAGCCGGTCGGCAAGGGCAAGAGCGGCAAGGATATCTACCTCGGCGACATCTGGCCGACTTCGCAGGAAATCGCCAAGCTGATGAAGTTTGCGATGAACGCGAAGACCTTCAAGGAAAACTACGCCGAAGTCAAAGAGGCGCCGGGCAAGCTGTGGGAGCAAATCAAGGGCGTGGCCAAGGGCGAAGTGTACAACTGGCCGAAATCGACCTACATCGCCGAACCGCCTTTCTTCAGCGACTTCGAGATGCAGCCGAAAGCAGCAGCCACCGGCGTCTCCGGCGCTCGTGCGCTGGGCGTGTTCGGCGACTCGATTACGACCGACCACATTTCCCCCGCAGGTTCGATCAAGGAATCCAGCCCGGCCGGCAAGTGGCTGCTGGAAAACGGTGTGTTGAAGGCAGACTTCAATTCCTACGGTTCGCGCCGCGGCAACCACGAAGTGATGATGCGCGGCACCTTCGCCAACGTGCGTATCAAGAATCTGATGATTCCGGCCAAGCCGGACGGTTCGCGCGTTGAAGGCGGCCTGACGATCCATCAGCCGAGCGGCGAACAGATGTCGATTTACGACGCCGCGATGAAATACATCCACGATGGCATACCGACCATGGTGTTCGCCGGCGAAGAGTACGGTACCGGCTCTTCCCGCGACTGGGCGGCAAAAGGTACTCAGTTGCTGGGCGTGAAGGCGGTGATTGCGCGTTCGTTCGAGCGTATCCACCGCTCGAATCTGGTGGGCATGGGTGTGTTGCCGTTGCAATTCCTCGGTAACGACAGTGTGCAGTCACTCGATATCAATGGCGATGAAACCTTCGACCTGAAAGGCCTCGAAGGGGAAATCAAGCCGCAACAGCAAGCAACACTGGTGATCAACCGTGCGAATGGCGACAGGCAGGAGGTCAAGGTTTTGCTGCGCATCGACACGCCGATCGAAGTTGACTACTACAAGCACGGCGGCATCCTTCCCTTCGTGCTGCGCCAGTTGCTGGCAGCGTAAGAGGCGGCTGGCAAGCAAGCCTTGCTCCAAGGCCGCATGACTTTGGTCATGCGGCTTTTTTATTTGACCGGCACGGATATACTAAATACTTACTGCACCCCGATACCGATGCAGACTTTTTTCGCAACACTCTCTTTAAATACAATAAGTTGCCTCAATCTGATTTGAACCTACCCAGTTCACGGAAATCTATCCAAGCCGATATCCGTTGAATCCAATACAATACGATTCCTTCGCTTTTTTCT
>DASVLY010000090.1:0-5150 GCA_036384635.1 Noviherbaspirillum sp.
ACTGGCCTATATATTCCTGCTTGAATTCGAAGCGTTCATTCGAATGGTAGGCGGTTGTCATGCCGACATACTGTTCCAGATCACGCAGCGGCTTGACTGCGGGATTCAACAATACCGCACGGCAGCCAAACCGCTCCGCCAGATAAGTTGCATAATAACCGCCGAGCGAAGAGCCGATCAGGGCGACCTCGCCGGCAGGGAATTTGCAAACGATATCCGACGCCAGCCCGATCGCTTCACCGGGCGATGCCGGCAACTGCGGACACAAGTACTGTGCCGCGTGTCCGAGCGAGCGCATCCGCTCTCCGATCAGGCGCGCCTTGAAAGACTGCGGCGACGAGCGAAAACCATGCAGATAAAGAATCATTTCGCAAGCGCGTCCAGAATCTTTTGGTGCACGCCGCCGAATCCTCCGTTGCTCATCACCAGCACATGGTCGCCCGGCTGCGCCGCTTTGACGATCGCCTTCACCAGCGTATCGATTTCATCGAACGCTGCCCCCTTCGCCCCCAAAGGCGACAGCGCCTCGCACAGATTCCAGCCGAGCGCATCCTTGCCGGTTTTCGCACCATAGCCGAACACCAGGTCTGCATCCGAAAGGCTCTCAGGCAGCGCGCCTTTCATCGTGCCGAGCTTCATCGTATTCGAGCGCGGCTCCAGCACCGCAAGGATGCGCGCATTGCCCACTTTCTTGCGCAGACCGGCGACCGTGGTCGCAATCGCAGTCGGGTGATGCGCGAAGTCGTCGTAGACGGTCACGTTGTCCACCACGCCGCGCACCTCCATGCGGCGCTTCACGTTCTCGAACTTGCCCAGCGATTCGATCGCCTGCTGCGGCGGCACGCCGACATGGCGCGCGGCAGCGATCGCCGCAAGCGCATTCATCCGGTTGTGCTCGCCGGTCAGCGGCCAGTTCACAGTGCCGCATATCTCGCCGTTGAAACGCACGTCAAAACTGCCGTCGTCGTGAGTACGAAGCGCCCAGCCATCGTTGCCGGCGACGCCGAACCATTCACGTTCGCTCCAGCAGCCGCGGGCAACCACCCGTTGCAGCGACTCCTCGCGGCCATTGACTACCAACCGGCCGACGCCGGGCACGGTACGCACCAGATGATGGAACTGCGTTTCGATGGCCGCCAGATCCGGGAAAATATCCGCATGATCGAATTCCAGATTATTCAGAATCGCGGTCTTTGCCCGGTAATGGACAAACTTGCTGCGCTTGTCGAAAAACGCGGTATCGTATTCGTCCGCTTCGATCACGAAAAATGCCGAGTCGGTTTCTTTTCCCGACAGGCGTGCCGAAATGCCGAAGTTCATGGGAACGCCGCCGATCAGAAACCCTGGATGGTAGCCGGCGTCTTCCAGTATCCAGGCCAGCATGGACGAAGTGGTGGTCTTGCCATGCGTGCCAGCCACCGCCAGCACCCATTTGTTTTGCAGAATATGTTCGCCTATCCACTGCGGCCCCGACGTGTACGGCAAGCCGCGGTTCAGGATTTCCTCCATCAACGGATTGCCACGCGAAACCACATTGCCGATCACGAACAGGTCGGGTTGCAAATCCACCTGCTCCGGACCATAACCTTCGATCAGCGCGATGCCTTGCGCCTGAAGCTGAGTGCTCATCGGCGGATAGACGTTGGCGTCACAGCCGGTCACTTTATGGCCGGCTTCCTTGGCCAGCACCGCAAGTCCACCCATGAAGGTGCCGCAGATGCCGAGAATATGGATGTGCATTGTTTGAAATGAAAAAATAAATCTGACTGAAATGCGCAAAGCAAGGTCCAATGATTCCAGGCTGCGCAATCTTTCCGGCGAATCCAAGATTTTACCTGAGCACAGTCCCGCCACGGAGTATCATCCATACCATGAGTAACCACATGTCCAATATTGAGACACTGCGCGCCGAAATCGCGGCCGCAGCAGCCCGCATGATTGCCGAGGACGGCGCCGATTACGGCACAGCGAAGCGCAAAGCCGCCAGCCAGATTCTTGGAAATACGAAAGTTCGCGGTGACATCATGCCCGATAACGCGCAGATCGAAGAGGAAGTGCGGCGATATAACGAGCTCTTCTTTGCCGACAGCCAGCCGGCGCGACTGTTGCATCTTCGAAAACTCGCGCTGCGGATAATGGAAGATCTGGCACAGTTTTCCCCTTATCTGACGGGTGCCGTATTGAACGGCACAGCCGGCGAACATTCCGACATCCACCTTCAATTGTTTGCAGAGAGCGCCAAGGAAGTCGAAATTTTCTTGATTAACAAGAATATCGATTTCGATGCATCCGAAACCGCGCATTTCAAGGGGCGCGACGAGCCGGTGGAAACCGTCAGCTTCATGTGGCAGAACGAGGGCATACATCTTGCCCTGTATGAAGCAGATGACCTGCGCGGCGCAGTCAAAAACACTTCGGAAGGGAAAATGGCGCGCGCCAATATCGAGGCGGTGCGCGCTTTAATTGCCGAAACAGAAGAAAAATGAAGAAAAATATTGTGTTCTTTGGGGCGATTGCACTGATATTCACTGCACTAGGCATTTTCTGGGGCAACCGGCAACACCAGGCGCAGGCGCTGGAAAACGCTGCAGTCAGCCGTTTGCTGGAACAGACGCTACCCGATACCAGCGGCAAACCCCAAGCGCTGGGGCAATGGAAGAACAAGACGCTCATCGTCAATTTCTGGGCGACCTGGTGCGCCCCCTGCGTGGATGAAATGCCTGAACTGTCAGCACTGCAAGCCGAAATTGCGCCGGCACAAATTCAGATTATCGGCATTGGCGTTGATTCGGCGGCGAATATTGCCGAATTTGCAGCCAAATACAAGATTGCTTATCCCTTGTATACAGGCGGCATGGGCGCTGCCGAACTGTCTCGCCATTTCGGGAACAAGGCGGGGGCGCTGCCATTTACCGTGGTAATCGGCCGCGATGGCCAAGTCAGGAAAACGTATCTGGGCCGGCTGAATATGAAAGAGCTGCGCAATGAACTCGGAACGCCATAGCCAGGACGATATCTTTTTTCCTTGCCAATCAGCATCATTTGTTGGCAAAATGCCGCCAACCTCGTCAAACGGAGCGACAACTCCACCATGGCAAAAAAACTTCTTCTGGTCAATGGCCCCAACCTGAATCTGCTGGGCACGCGCGAGCCGGAAGTCTATGGCACCACTACGCTGGCCGATGTTGAGCAGGCGGCAATCGCGCAGGCCAATGCCGCCGGTGCCGCATTAGCCTGCTTTCAGAGCAACCATGAAGGTGCGCTGATTGATCGTATTCACGCCGCAAAAAAGGAAGGCGTGGATGCCATCGTCATCAATCCGGGCGGTTTGACCCATACCAGCGTGGCGCTACGTGATGCGCTGGCCGGCGTTGCGATACCGTTTGTCGAAATACATATCTCCAATATTCACCAGCGCGAAGCGTTCAGGCATCACTCTTACCTGTCGGCGATCGCAGTGGGCGTCATCTGCGGACTGGGTGTCGACGGATACCGTGCAGCAATCGAGTTCGCACTTAAAAAGCTTTAATTTTCAGCATCTTTCCATAAACCGCTTATAATTGCGGTGATTTCGAATTTAACAGACTAACAATCCCGAGGAATTTCATATGGATCTACGAAAACTCAAGACGCTGATCGACCTGGTGGCCGAATCAGATATTGCCGAACTGGAAGTCACCGAAGGCGAAAGCAAAGTCCGTATCGTCAAATCCTCGAGCGCGCCGCAAAGCCAGGTTGTAATGATGCAACCGCAGGCAGCGATGCCGCAAACCCAGCCGGCACCAGCAGCACCACAAGCCGCCGGCACCGTGCCCGTTGCAGTCGCCGCGCCGGTGGAACCGGAAGGCCACGTTGTGAAGTCACCGATGGTCGGCACCTTCTATCGCGCATCGGCACCGGGCAATCCTCCGTTCGTCGAAGTAGGCTCGACCGTGAAGGAAGGCGACACGCTGTGCATCATCGAAGCGATGAAATTGTTGAATGAAATCGACACCGATGTGTCCGGCGTCATCAAGCAGATCCTGGTTGAAAACGGCCAGCCGGTGGAATTCGGCCAGCCGCTGTTTGTGATCGGCTAAACACGACATTCTTATTCACGCTGATTGCAAAACAATAACCATGTTTGAAAAAATCCTCATTGCCAATCGCGGCGAAATTGCTCTGCGCATTCAGCGCGCATGCCGCGAAATGGGTATCCGGACTGTGGTCGTGCATTCGGAAGCCGACCGCGAAGCCAAATATGTGAAGCTTGCCGATGAATCGGTGTGTATCGGCCCGGCACCGTCTTCACTCAGCTATCTGAATATGCCGGCGATCATCAGCGCGGCGGAAGTCACAGATGCTGAAGCAATCCACCCGGGCTACGGCTTCCTGTCCGAAAATGCCGACTTCGCCGAACGAGTGGAAAAATCCGGCTTCGTATTCATCGGGCCGCGCCCGGAATCGATTCGCCTGATGGGCGACAAGGTCTCGGCCAAGCATGCGATGATCAAGGCTGGCGTGCCCTGTGTGCCGGGTTCGGAAGGCGCGCTGCCGGAAGATCCGAAAGAAATCATTCGCATTGCGCGCAAGATCGGCTATCCGGTCATTATCAAAGCAGCCGGCGGCGGGGGCGGCCGCGGCATGCGCGTGGTGCATACCGAAGCGGCATTGCTCAACGCGGTCACGATGACCAAGACAGAAGCCGGTGCCGCCTTCGGCAACCCGGAAGTCTACATGGAAAAGTACTTGGAGAATCCGCGTCACGTGGAAATTCAGGTGTTGGCGGATGAATTCAAGAATGCGGTATGGCTGGGCGAGCGCGATTGTTCGATGCAGCGCCGCCACCAGAAAGTGATCGAGGAAGCGCCCGCGCCGGGCATTCCGCGCAAGCTGATCGAGCGCATCGGCGACCGCTGCGCCGAGGCTTGCCGCAAGATCGGCTATCGCGGCGCCGGCACCTTCGAATTCCTGTATGAAAACGGGGAGTTCTACTTCATCGAGATGAACACCCGTATCCAGGTCGAACATCCGGTGACGGAAATGATCACCGGCGTCGATCTGGTACAGGAACAGATTCGTGTCGCCGCCGGAGAGAAGCTGCGCTTCCGCCAGCGCGACATCGTGCTGGCCGGACATGCGATCGAATGCCGTATCAATGCGGAAGACCC
>DASVLY010000091.1:0-2847 GCA_036384635.1 Noviherbaspirillum sp.
CGCATAAAAGCGCGTCTTTTTGCGCCAGGCGTTGTTGCGAATTCTCGCGATAGCAATGGCTATCGCTGCGATTCGCGCCTAGCCTGGCGTAAAAATCCATCGCTTTTATTTGCGCATCCCGTTGCCAAGTGACCCACTAGCTATCGATCTGCGGTTGTGCAATGGTACGCAACTGGAATCGGCCATCGTTATTGAACAGCCAGGTTTCGGAAATTTCTATCTTGCCTCCACGCAGCAGATGCGGTGCAGGCTTCGGGAACGGCGCACTGCTCTTTAGCGACGCCAGCGCCGTCGCTTCGGTTTCACCATCACGATTGGAGCGGATCAGCTCGCTTTTGATCATGTTGCCGTGCGCATCAACCACATATTTCACCACCACCACCGAGCGCAGCAGCGCTTGCGGCCGTCCACTGTAAACCTTTGCGGCATTGATTTGCGCAATGCGTTGCGCTAGGTCACGCTTGTAAGCTTCGTAGGTCAAGGCGGTCGATATCGTGCCATGCTGCACTGGGCTTTTTTGCGCCTGAGTGTCAGACGCCTTGCCGCTGCTGATATCCCCGCTGTGGCTGGCGCATCCGGCAAGTGTGCCGGCGGCCAGATAGACCGCAATCCTGGTTTTCATGATGGCTCCAATAGTCGTAAAGCGCGTATTACCGGAAAGCGCTCATAATGGATCCGTGCAACGCATCGGTTACAAGCTCGAACGTGCCCAAGGACAACTTCTTTAAAGCAAAATAATTCAGGCAGAGCCGTTGCGCAAAATATTCTTACTGCCGGTTACACATGCCAAACCTGCCTTGTATCTTAAAACGATTTTCCTATGCTATCGGGGTGGCATCCGTGGTTTTCATATGCCTTACTTGCGCTCCAGCAAACACGCTGGCGCAGGAGGCGAGATTGCCGCCTGCCATTGAAACCAGCGTCGAGCGCATGAGCGAGAATGGAGCCTCCTTTTTTGAAGTCAAAGCAAAGAGCTTCGTGCGGGCGACGCCGCAACAGGTATGGAAAGTGCTGACTGACTACGAGCGTCTGCCGAAGTTCGTGCCAGGCTTGGTACGCTCGAAAATATTATCGCGCAGTCAACAGGAAGTGACGCTGGAACAGGAGAGCACGGCCCGCTTTCTGTTCCTGTCGCAAACGATACGCCTGGTGATGCATCTGCGGGAGCACCCCTTCTCGACGATTGAAGTTGCGCTGGTATCGGGCGACATGAAGCGCTACGAGGCGCGCTGGACGCTGGCCAGACTGGTGCAAGATGGCCGGGACGGCACCCTGATCAGCTATTACGGCGCAATCGAGCCGGCTTTTTTCCTGCCTCCGGTATTCGGCAAACAACTGATGCAGGCGAATGTGCGCAAGACAGTGCTGGCGGTGATGACGGAAATTGAAAAGCGCAGTGCGCAGGAGTGAGCGCCTCCTCACGCTCAATCGAAGTACCGCTGCCGCTTGAACTGTTCGGTCGCTTCCACAAGGGCGGTGGCGATACCCGGTTCATAGCCGGAATGCCCGGCATCGGCGATCATATGGAATTTCGCCTCGGGCCAGGCGGCAGATAGGCGCTTGGCTGATAACGGCGGACACACCACATCGTAACGGCCTTGCACGATCACGGCCGGCAGATGGCTGATGTAGTCGACGTTGGAAACGAGCTGGTCTTCGGTGAAGAAGCCGTTGTGCAGGAAGTAGTGCGCTTCGAGCCGCCCGATGCCCAGGCTGACCACGTCCGAACTGAAATCCGCGATTGCCGCCGGGTCCGGTCGCAAGAACAGGCAACTGCCCTCATAGCGGCTCCAACTGCGCGCGGCCGGAACATACACCGCCGGGTCTTCCGAAAACAGCCGCTTTGCATACGCACGCAGCAGATCGCCGCGCTCTTCCTGGGGAATCGGCGCGACGAACTCTTCGTGCACTTCAGGGAAAAACCAGCGGATGCCATTCAGGAACCAGTCGATTTCGGCCGGCGTGCACAGGAAAATCCCGCGCAGCACGAAACCCAGGCAACGCTCAGGGTGCGCTTGTCCGTACGCCAATGCCAGCGTCGAACCCCAGGAGCCGCCGAACACCAGCCATTGCCCGATGCCAAGCATCGTACGGATACGCTCGATATCGGCGATCAACAGTTGCGTGGTGTTGTTGCGGTATTCGCCCAGCGGTGTCGACTTGCCGGCACCGCGCTGATCGAACAGCACGATGCGGTAATGCGCAGGATCGAAAAAGCGGCGATGGCGCGGCGACGTGCCCCCGCCCGGTCCGCCGTGCAAAAACAGCACAGGTTCTCCATGCGGATTGCCGCATTCTTCCCAATACAGCGTGTGAATGTCGTCGACAGCCAGCATGCCGCTGCGGTAGGGTTCGATCGGCGGGAACATCGGATCGCTTGTGGTCATCGTGTGGCGGGACAGGAATCTGTAGTATTTCATTGTAGCCGCCCGCTCGCCGCATGCGGCATTTCGCTGATCAACGGAATTTTCCTCGGCAGGCTGCTACGCATCGTGTGGATTTACCGGCAGCGGAAATGCGAATTGCGTAAAGGCTAGTCAAAACACAAAAACCCCTGTACAATTCGCCCCCTTCAGACGTAGTGACAAACGTCGCGTGTTCCGGCCAGCCGGACATGGAGCAATTTCAGGAGTGGTAGTTCAGTTGGTTAGAATACCGGCCTGTCACGCCGGGGGTCGCGGGTTCGAGTCCCGTCCACTCCGCCAAGACACGAGAAAAGGGGCGAACTGACCGTTCGCCCCTTTTGTTTATCGAGCCCGCAAAGCGAGCGTAGCGCCATGTTCGATCTCGTCCACAAGCACAAGCGCATCGCGCAGCTGATCCTCGTGCTGATCACGATTCCGTTCG
>DASVLY010000092.1:0-2509 GCA_036384635.1 Noviherbaspirillum sp.
CGCTGGCTATTGGAGATCGACACTAATGGCATGTGCGGAAAGCGCCGGTATAACGGCACCAGTTCCGGCAGGTCGAGGCGTCCGTGCAGCGTGCTGATGTGCGCGGTGGAAAGCTTCTTTGCGACCGGAAAATGCAGGTAATCGGTGTGAAAGTGGATCACATCGAAATTGCCGGCAAGCTCGGTCAGCATATCCATTTCGATGGTGTGATAAGCAAGCCAGGGATAGCGCAGCATGTCCGGCCGCAGGCTTTGGGCTACGGGCGCGACCAGTTGCGCGGCGGTGACGGAATCGCCGGATGCAAACAGGGTTACTTCATGTCCTTGCCGGACCAGTTCTTCAGTGAGATAAGAGATGACACGTTCGGTGCCGCCATAGTGTTTTGGCGGGACGCTTTCAAAGAGCGGGGAGACTTGAGCAATCTTCATGCATGGCGCGGACTTCGGTGAAAAAATCCGGTTCAAATTCGAGCGCAGACAGGTGTTACTTGTCTGAGACATATTTTTGACAGTTTTGTGCCGTATTTTTGCAAGCGGACGAGGAGGTAATGTACTCATCTGCCGCGCCGATAGGGCTGCATTTGATCCAGGCCAAACGCTTTTGACAATCGGCGTCTACATTGAATTTTCCTCGTCCGGACGCTGTGCTTTTCCTTGGCGTCCGTTGTGATCAATCCGCTGCCGGTTTCTCTCGGTTGATTCTGGTGCGTTCGTATCGCGCCTTGCTTCTTCTTCCTTTTTTCATCTGAAACGAAACGCAAAAGCCAGGGGGCGACACATTCTTGTATTGGAGTACTGTGATGAACAAAAAAAAACTTTCATCGATTATCGTGATACTGTTCCTGGCCGGTTGCGGCGGAAGTGATGGAACCGGCAGTATGGGCAGCGTATCCGCCCGTACGTCCGTCGCTTATGCCGACTCGGCGGCAACCCCCGCTTCTGCCATCGATAGCGCCCAGTTCCTGATGAGCACCTATCAGGATGGCTTGAGCGAAATTCAGTTGTCCCGGCTTGCGCTGCAAAAGGCAGCCAACGACTATGTCAAACGTTTCGCTCAGCGGATGATTAACGATCATACGCGGCTCAATAACGACCTCATGCGGCTTGCGCGGAGCAAGAACATTACGTTGCCCACCGATATTTCGGCTGAACAAAAAACGCAAGCCGATCGCCTCGCGCCGTTGTCGGGCGATGAGTTCGACCGCGCCTACATGGCCCTTAACGTGGAGGCCCACGAAAAGGATGTGGTTGCAGCAAGGCAGCAAGCCCGGCAAGGCAACGATCCCGACGTGAAGGCGCTGGCCGATGCCAGCCTGCCGATACTGGAAATTCACTTTGCCGCCGCCGAAGGAATCAATACTCTGCTCGATCCGGCGGCTTTCCTCATCGCCGCTTACCAGGATGGGCTTGCGGAAATCCAGATATCCCGGCTGGCTCTGCAAAAAGCGACAGATGACGATGTCAAGAGCTTTGCGCAACGCATGATCGACAACCACACTCAGTTAAACAATGCCATCGCTGCAGTGGCGAAGCAAAAAGGAGTGACCTTGCCCGATGCGCCCACACCCGAACAGCAGGACACAGCTGCCCAACTCGCAAAGTTTTCCGGCACGGACTTCGACAAGCGCTACATGGACGAGAATGTGGTTGATCATGTGAAGGATGTGCTCGGGGCCAGGCTGCAATCGGAAGAGGGACGCGATTTTGGTGTGCGGAATCTTGCGCGGGTGGCGTTGCCGGTGTTGAGCGAGCATCTGGCGCGCGCGCTCGACATCGACAAACACATCGAACCAAGCTTCCTGTATAGCGCCTATCAGGATGGAAAGGCGGAAATCCGGCTGGCATACCTGGCGTTACAGCAGGGTTCGAATGGGCAGGTGAAGTCCTTTGCGCAGCGGATGATCACGGATCATGCTGCACTCAACACCCGGATCGCGCAACTGGCGCAACAGAAGAACCTCGCGTTGCCGGACGAGATGTCGCCCGAACAGTTGCTGGCCTTCGTGCGATTGATGAACCAGTCCGGCGCCGCATTCGACCGGGAGTACATGGACCTCAATGTGCAAAACCACAAGAAGGATGTGGAGCAGGCGACGCAACAGTCGCAGAATGCGAGCGATGCCGACATCAAGACGCTCGCCCAGAATGGGCTGCCGGTGTTGAATGAGCATTTGACGCTGGCAACACAATTGCAGCAGCAATTGAACGCCTCTGCACAACACTAGTGGTTCGTCACTTTTCAATTTTCGGATATAGGTATTTCAGTCTCGTCCGCGCATCGGCCGTACGGAAGTGCCAGTCGATACCCGTTTGCCGCTGGTTGCGTGCTGCGGCCCCCTGTCGCGCGAGTTCGGCGACGCGCTCCAACTCGCCAATGCGCTGACCCAGGCATTGCCGCGTCAGCACGCTCAATTCCGGCTCGGCCATGTTCAGCCAACTGCCATGCCTGGGCGTATGCACCAGTTCCAGCTTCTTCGCCAGCCGCAGCGCCTCCTCCGGCGCAAACGCTT
>DASVLY010000093.1:0-1927 GCA_036384635.1 Noviherbaspirillum sp.
TCTGGCCGTGCGGTGAAGACGAATTCGCGTCCGGCCCCTGGCGCTGGATCGAGGTCAATCATCGCTGCAACAGCCTGCTGTGGAACGAGGAAGACAAGGCCAGGCGCACCGATGTGAGCGCCGCTGAAATCGCTGCCGGCAAGCGGCTCATCGATCAGTACAACCAGAAGCGCAACGATGCGATTGAGGCGATCGACGAACATATCTTGCAAGAACTCGGCGCCTGTCCGCACACCGAGCATGCGCGGCTCAACAGTGAAACAGCGGGTTCGATGATCGATCGCCTGTCCATCCTGTGCCTGAAGATCTGGCATATGCGGGAACAGACGCAACGCGCCGATGCGGGCGCGGAGCATATCGCCGCCTGCGAAGCGAAACTGCAGCGCCTGCTGCTGCAGCGCGCAGACCTGGGCTCCTGCTTCGATACACTATTGGCCGACGCCAGGGCAGGGCGGGCTTATTTCAAGGTATATCGTCAGTTCAAGATGTATAACGATCCGGCATTGAATCCTTATTTGTACGCTCGGCGCGATGCGCACGCGCAGACCGGCCCTGCGTCATGACGGCTGCCTGCGCAGTCGATGTGCTGATCCCGACCTGCAACCGCCCGTGCGCGCTGGCGGTGGTGCTCACCGCGCTGTCGGCGCAAAGCTTCAGGCCGTTTCGTGTGATCATTTCCGACCAGTCGGAACCGGACAGCGTATTCGGGCGCGCCGAGGTGAAGGCCCTGCTGCGCATTCTGCAGGCGGGCGGCCGGGAAGTGCGCACCTTCTCTCACCTGCCGCGCAGGGGAATGGCGGAGCAGCGCGCGTTCCTGTTGTCGCAGGCAAGCGCACGCTACTGCCTGTTCCTCGATGACGACGTGGTGCTGGAACCGGATGTGATCGAGCGCATGCACCGCGCAATCGATGAGCAGCGCTGCGGCTTTGTCGGTTGCGCACTGCACGGGCTGAGCTTCATCGACGATATACGGCCGCATCAGCAGCACATCGAATTCTGGGAATCGGCAGTCATGCCGGAGACCGTGCTGCCGGGCAGTCCCGAATGGGAGCGTCATCATCTGCATAGCGCGGCTAACCTGTTTCATGTGCAGTCGGCGCTGGGGCGGAAAACGCGGCTGTACCGGGTGGCATGGGTCGGCGGCTGTGTGCTGTTCGACACTGGCAAGCTGCGCGCGGCGGGCGGCTTCGATTTCTGGACGCATCTTCCCGCTGACCACTGTGGCGAGGACGTGCTCGCGCAATTGCGCGTGATGGCGCGTTTCGGCGGCTGCGGCTTGCTGCCGTCCGGCGCCTATCACATGGAGCTGCCGACCACGATCGCCACGCGCATGGTCGATGCGCCGAAAGTGCTGCCCGTCGCCTGCGGCAGCGGGGCATGACGGAACATGAAGGTCATCCCCGACGTCGGAAAAATCGCCGTGCTGCGGCCGAATGCGGTCGGCGATTTCGTGTTCGCGCTGCCGGCGCTGCATGCGTTGCGCAACGCTTATCCCGATGCGCGGATCAGCTATATCGGCAAGCCATGGCATGCCGGTTTTTTGCGGAACAGGCCGGGGCCGGTAGACCGTGCGGTGGTGATGCCGCCGGTTCCCGGCATCGG
This sequence comes from Noviherbaspirillum sp., assembly GCA_036384635.1. GTDB lineage: Bacteria > Pseudomonadota > Gammaproteobacteria > Burkholderiales > Burkholderiaceae_D > Noviherbaspirillum. The sequence goes on from DASVLY010000093.1 coordinate 1,603, forward strand.
CGCGGCATCGGATGCGAATGTCGATACCGCAAGCGTGCAAGCCTTCATGCGCGCCATGCAGGAGGAGGAATTCGATCTTGCATTCCAGTTGTATGGCGGCGGCCGTTATTCGAATCCCTTCATCAAACGCTTCGGTGCGCGGCTGACCATCGGGTTGAAAGCCGCCGATGCGGAACCTCTGGATCGCTGGCTGCCATATGGTTCGCCGCAGAACAAGCGCCTGCAGTTTCTGGAAGTCGCGGCGCTGGCCGGTGCGGATACGCTGCGGCTTGGACCCGAACTGCATGTCACTGCCTGCGACAGGAGGGAAGTCGCCCGGATCCTT
>DASVLY010000094.1:0-2291 GCA_036384635.1 Noviherbaspirillum sp.
AACGGCATCCTGATACGGCCACCTCACTCAGTAACGTTGCCAGTTACCACAATGCCTTGGGCAATCCGAAGCGCGCGCTGGAGCTGTCCGATCAGGCTCTCGTCATTCGCCGCGAGCTGTTTGGCGAACGGCATCCTGATACGGCCACCTCACTCAGTAACGTTGCCAGTTACCACAATGCCTTGGGCAATCCGAAGCGCGCGCTGGAGCTGTCCGATCAGGCTCTCGTCATTCGCCGCGAGCTGTTTGGCGAGCGGCATCCTGATACGGCCACCTCACTCAGCAACGTTGCTGGTTACCACGATGCCTTGGGCAACCCGAAGCGCGCGCTGGAGCTGGCCGAGCAGGCTCTCGTCATTCACCGTGAACTGTTTGGCGAGCGGCATCCTCATACGGCCAACTCTCTCCACAACATAGCCTCGATGCTTCTATCTCGCGGCAAGATGGCTCAAAGCCACAAACTGGCAAGGGAAGCTTTAAATATTCGAAAACAAGTGCTTGGTATTGATCATCCGAAAACCTTGAACACGTTCAATTTACTACGCAGGATTCCCGGATTTCGCGCGCCATCGACACAACGGCCAAAGACAAAACAAAGGAGGTCCAAGTAACAGTGGCATACCTGCCACCTATTTAGCCGAACCCGCGCAACATCACTCCGCCAGCAGCTTCTCGATATCCTTCACCAACCCCTCCGGCCCGGTCTGCGGCGCATACCGCTTGTAGACCTTGCCATCCTTCCCCACCAGAAATTTGGTGAAATTCCACTTGATCGCTTCCGTGCCCATGAGCCCGGGCGCTTCGCTTTTCAGATGCCTGTACAGCGGATGCGCGTTCTCACCGTTGACCTCGATCTTGCCGAACAACGGAAACGTCACGCCGTAATTGCGTTCGCAGAATGCACCGATCTCGTCGGCAGTACCGGGTTCCTGCGCGCCGAACTGATTGCATGGAAAGCCGAGCACGACCACGCCCTTATCCTTGAATTGCTGATACACCGCTTCCAGCCCCTTGTATTGCGGCGTGAAGCCGCAGTTGCTGGCGGTATTCACGATCAGCAAAACCTTGCCTTGATATTGCTTCAGGTCGACCGGTTTGCCGTCGAGCCCATCGGCCTTGAAGCCGTATATGGTGGTCATACTATTCCCAGATGTTCGGTGCCCTTGCTCAGGTCGCGGTCTTTCGCTTCCTTGCCGTGCAGCTTGATCGACAGCCGCAGGTCATTGACCGAGTCGGCGTTGCGCAGCGCGTCTTCATACGAAATCTTGCCCGCTTCATACAGGTCGAACAGCGCCTGGTCGAAGGTCTGCATGCCGAGCTCGCGCGATTTCTTCATGATTTCCTTGATCTCGTGCACCTCTCCCTTGAAGATCAGGTCGGAAATCAGCGGCGAGTTCAGCATCACTTCCACCGCCGCACAGCGGCCCTTGGTGTCTTTGAGCGGGATCAGGCGCTGCGAGACCATCGCTTTCAGATTGAGCGACAAATCCATCAAAAGTTGCCCGCGCCGTTCTTCGGGGAAGAAGTTGATGATGCGGTCCAGCGCCTGGTTCGCGCTGTTCGCATGCAGCGTGGCAAGGCACAGGTGGCCGGTTTCGGCGAACGACACTGCATAGTCCATCGTTTCACGGTCGCGGATTTCGCCGATCAGGATCACGTCCGGCGCCTGGCGCAGCGTGTTCCTCAGCGCGGCGAACCAGTCGTCGGTGTCGACGCCGACTTCGCGTTGCGTGACGATGCAGTTCTTGTGCGGATGCATGTATTCGATCGGGTCTTCGATCGTGATGATGTGGCCGTAGCTGTTCTCGTTGCGATAACCGATCATGCCGGCCAGCGTGGTCGATTTGCCCGAACCGGTCGCGCCCACCATGATGACCAGCCCGCGCTTGGTCATCGCGACTTCCTTCAGCACTTCCGGTACGCCCAGATCGTCCAGCTTCGGGATAGTGGTGGTGATGGTCCGCAGCACCATGCCGACTTTGCCCTGCTGGACGAAGGCGGATACGCGGAAACGCCCGAGGCCGCCGGGGCTGATCGCGAAATTGCACTCCTTGGTCGCTTCGAATTCCGCCGCCTGCTTGTCGTTCATGATCGAGCGCGCCAGCGCCAGCGTGTGCGCGCCATTGAGCGGCTGCGGCGAGACCTTGGTCACCTTGCCGTCCACCTTGATCGCCGGCGGGAAGTCCGCGGTGATGAACAGGTCGCTGCCGTTGCGGCCGATCATCAGCTTCAGCAGGTCGTTGATGAACTTGGTGGCCTGATCGCGTTCCATGGCTGTGTTCCTTCCTGGG
>DASVLY010000095.1:0-5859 GCA_036384635.1 Noviherbaspirillum sp.
CTTGAACTCCCACTGTTTCCATGCTGCCCGAACTGCACTCGGGTATTCCGGCCGACCGCGGCTACCGTTGTAGCGGCCGAGCGCGAGAAACAGGTTGCCCCCCTCCATGTCGAGATACATACGCAGAATCGAACAGCCGTAACGCAGGTTGGTCTGCATGTGAAACAGCTTGCTGCGGTCACCATCGCCAATTACGCGCGTCCAGAAAGGCATCACCTGCATATAGCCGTGTGCGCCGACCGGCGATACCGCATATTTGCGGAACGCCGATTCGACCTGGATCAACCCGAGCACCATCGCCGGATCAAGGCCGGCGCGCTTGGCCTCATACCACGCGGTTTCCAGAAATTCGCGCCGCACCTGCCTGTCCGGCAGTCTCTTCTTCAGACGATCCGACATCTCGCCAAGCCAGCGCAGATACTTGATACGCTCTTCGATGTTGGAAAACTGCGGCTTGGGCGGACGCGCGTCGGTAATCGCCCTGGACAGTGCAAGACGAACCGAATCAGCCAGCGCCTCTTCCTTCTGGTTGCCGGCGCAAGCGGCACCGCTGAACAACAGCGCCGCCGCAGTGACAGCGACAACCGCGAGACGGCTTAACGATGGATGAATCACGGCGAACCAGCAAGCCTCAGGCGGCGAGTTTTGCTTTTACAAAATCCACCATCTCCGCTACTGCAACAGCGGTAGCAGCGGCATCGCGCCGCCCCTGATATTCCAGCTTGCCCTCCTTCAACCCTCGATCGCCGATCACGACCCGATGCGGCACACCGATCAGTTCCCAGTCCGCGAACATCACGCCCGGACGCTCGCCGCGATCGTCGACGATTACATCAATGCCGGCTGTCTGCAACGCAGTGTATAACTTGTCGGTTTCAGCCTTCACTCCTTCGCTGCGGTCGTAACCCATCGGGCACAGCACCACCTCGAACGGTGCGATCGCTGCCGGCCAAATGATGCCCTTGCCGTCGAAATTCTGCTCGATCGCCGCACCCAGGATGCGCGTGACACCGATGCCATAGCAGCCCATCTGCATCAATTGCGGCTTGCCGGTTTCGTCCAGGTAAGTCGCCTTCATGTCTTCCGAGTAGCGGGTGCCAAGTTGGAACACATGGCCGACCTCGATGCCACGCTGGATTGCCAACACGCCTTTGCCATCCGGAGAAGGATCGCCTGCAACCACGTTGCGCAAGTCAGCAACCATCGGCTCCGGCATGTCGCGGCCCCAATTAGCGCCGGTGTAGTGGAAATCCTCTTCGTTAGCGCCACACACGAAGTCGCTCATATTGGCCACCGTGCGGTCGGCGACCACCTTCACCGGCATCTTCAAACCAATCGGCCCCAGGTAGCCCGGCTTGGTGCCGAAGCATTCGGCGATTTCGGCTTCGCTAGCGAAACGGAAGCCCCCCAGGCCGGGTATCTTGCCAGCTTTGACTTCGTTCAGTTCATGATCGCCGCGCAGCAACAGCAGCCAGATTTCGGCCGGGGCGCTTTCCTTGTCCACTGCCAGCACGATCGATTTGACAGTCTGCGACAACGGCAGGCCCAGAAGTTCGGCCACATCCTCGCACTTGGCCTTGCCCGGTGTCGGTGTCTTGGCCAGCTCCCGAGTCGCCGCGCCGCGTGCCGCAATGAGCGGCAGCGCCTCGGCCGCTTCGATATTGGCTGCATAGTTTGAATCCGGGCAGTACACGAGCGCGTCTTCGCCAGTATCGGCGATCACGTGGAATTCATGCGAAGCCGAGCCGCCGATTGCACCTGTGTCGGCGTCAACCGCACGGAACTGCAGCCCGAAACGCTTGAAAATGCTGACATAAGCATCGTACATGGCCTGGTACGACTTCTTCATTCCTTCAATATCGCGGTCGAACGAATACGCATCCTTCATTGTGAATTCGCGGCCGCGCATCAGGCCAAAGCGCGGGCGGCGCTCATCGCGGAATTTGGTCTGAATGTGGTACAGATTGATCGGCAACTGGCGGTACGACCTGATCTCGGTGCGCACGACATCAGTGATCACTTCCTCGGAGGTTGGCTGGATTGCATAGTCGCGGCCGTGGCGGTCTTTCACCCGCATCAGCTCCGGTCCCATCTTGTCCCAGCGCCCGGTTTCCTGCCACAGCTCGGCCGGCTGTACCACCGGCATCAGAAGCTCGATCGCGCCGGCACGATTCATCTCTTCGCGAATGATGTTTTCCACCTTGCGGATCACGCGCAAGCCTATCGGCATGTAGGTATAAATGCCCGAGCCAAGACGTTTGATCATCCCGGCTCGCATCATCAGTTTGTGGCTGATGATCTCCGCATCGGACGGTGCTTCTTTAAGAGTAGAAATAAAAAATCGTGATGCGCGCATGGCGGTGAATTCTTTTTAAAAAGAGAGAGTTATAATCGACTCAATTTTAAAGGATTAGCTGGCTGATGCATCCATTCCTGACATTTTTGATTCATGCAGCGCCATCCTGACCGGGACCGCGCATGATGGCCGCGCGAGAGCGCCCGCAAAATTTGTAATGATGAGAGTCGTCTAGCCGCAGAAAGTTTTGAGGTGCAATATGCTGGATCGTGAAGGCTTCCGCCCGAACGTCGGCATTATCCTGCTTAACACCCATAACGAGGTGTGGTGGGGAAAACGGGTGCGCGAGCATTCATGGCAGTTCCCGCAAGGCGGGATCAAGTTTGGCGAAACGCCCGAACAGGCGATGTACCGCGAGCTGGAAGAAGAAGTCGGCTTGAAAGCGGAACACGTCAAGATCATCGGACGCACTCGCGAGTGGCTGCGCTATGAAGTGCCAGACCGCTTTATCAAGCGCGAAATCCGCGGCCATTACCGTGGACAAAAACAAATCTGGTTCCTGTTGCGTATGCTCGGCCGCGACTGCGACATCAACCTGCGCAGCACCGATCATCCTGAATTCGATGCGTGGCGCTGGCACGACTACTGGGTCCCGCTGGATGTCGTCATCGAGTTCAAACGCGAAGTCTATCAAAAAGCATTGCAGGAGCTGTCACGCTTCCTGACCCGCCCTCAGGGCTCGCATCGCCAGGGTGCGCGCTATCTGCGGCAAAACCATGCAAGCGGACGCAGCTCCTCCGAAGCTCAGTCCGCTATGGCAAAACCCAAGATCGTCGAGGAGTGACCAGCGCCAATGTTGCAAAAGTATTCACCAGCAATGTGCACCGTTCTTTTGGCTACCAGCAGTGTGCTTCATGCGCAGTCGCAGTTCGAACAGGATTTCGACGGCCAGGACAAGCCGTGGCAGGAAGTAGCAGTGCAGCTTCCTGCCGCGCCGAAACAGGAAAACCTGCTGCCGTTCCACGTCAGCGCAACAGCCACCCAAACATTTGCAATCGATTCTCAGTCGCTGTCAGTCGGCACCGACGGCGTGGTTCGTTATACGCTGGTTGCGACCAGCGAATCGGGCGCCAAGAGCGTCAGCTATGAAGGAATCCGTTGCGCGTCCTACGAACACAAACTGTATGCGTTCGGACGGCCGGACGGCAGTTGGTCGCGCTCACGGCGCGACCAATGGGAAAGGATCAACACCAATATCGCAAACCGCCAGCATGCAGCATTGTCCAAAGATTATTTTTGCTTGGGGCAAAGCGTTGTCAGCAATGTGGCCGAAATGATTCAAAGAATCAGGGCTGGCAAGTCGCTAGCACAGTAGGAAGTCCGATAGCCTAGCAGCCTAGCTTAAAGCAGGACCATATTATCCCGGTGGATCAGCTCCGGTTCTTCCACAAATCCAAGGACAGACAGGATTTCACTCGACGGCCGCCGCATGATACGGCGCGCCTCTGAGCTGGCATAGTTGCTCATGCCACGCGCAATCGCTCGTCCAGCCTCATCGGCACAGGTGATCACATCACCGCGTCCGAATTCGCCTTTCACCTCAATCACGCCGATCGGCAGAAGCGACTTGCCCTCGGCCGTCAGTTTCTGCACCGCGCCGGCATCCAACACCACTTTACCCGCAGTTTGCAGATGATCGGCCATCCACTGCTTGCGCGCAGTCAGTTGCGCGGTCTGCGCGACCAATTGCGTACCGATCGCCTCACCGGCGGCCAAGCGGGTCAACACCTGATCTTCACGGCCCCATGCGATGATGGTATGCGCGCCAGAAGTCGCCGCGCGCCTTGCAGCGAGAATCTTGGTCAGCATGCCGCCACGACCAATACCTGTGCCGGCGCCACCTGCCATCGCTTCCAGCGCCGGGTCTCCCGCCTTCGCTTCATGTACGAATTGCGCATTCGGATCCTTGCGCGGATCGGCAGTATACAAACCCTTTTGGTCGGTCAGGATGACCAGCGCGTCTCCCTCGATCAGGTTGGCGACCAGCGCGCCCAGCGTGTCGTTGTCGCCGAACTTGATTTCATCGGTGACCACGGTGTCGTTCTCGTTAATGATTGGCACCACACCAAGCTGCAGCAGCGTAAACAGCGTTGAACGCGCGTTCAGATAACGCTCGCGATCAGCCAAATCGGCATGCGTCAGCAATACTTGTGCGGTGCGGATGCCATGCTGGCGAAAACTGGTTTCATAAATCTGCACCAGCCCCATCTGCCCCACCGCAGCACATGCCTGCAATTCATGGATGCCGGTTGGTCGCTTATCGAACCCCAGCCTTTGCATGCCTTCGGCAATCGCACCGGAACTGACCAGAACAACCTCCTTGCCACGTACGCGTAACTGTGAGATTTGCTCCGCCCATTTGGCGATAGCCGCATGGTCAAGTCCTTTGCCATCGTTGGTGACGAGGGAAGAACCGACCTTGATAATCAGGCGTTTGGCTTTTTGAATGGCGGAGTTCACGTTCACCGTGCTTAATGTTATCAACTATTCCATGACCTTGAAGCGCGGATCATCCGGATCGATCGATGTGATGCTGCGCGCCTCTTCCGCCATCTGAGTTTCCTCGGCACGGTATTCCTGCTGACGCTGCTCGGCGAGATAGTCATAAATCGCGGTGATCAGCTCTTCGCAGCCTTCACGCGTCAACGCGGAAATCTCGAATACAGGTCCTTTCCAGCCGAAGCGTTTGACGAAGTCCTTCACGCGCTTCTTGCGCTCGTCTTCCGACACCATATCGAGTTTGTTAAGCACCAGCCAGCGCGGCTTGTCGAACAGTGTTTCGTCGTATTTCTTCAATTCCTTGACGATCGCTTTCGCCTCCTTCACTGGATCGACCGTTTCATCGAACGGCGCCATATCCACAATGTGCAGCAAGAGCCGCGTACGTTGCAAATGGCGCAGAAATTGATGTCCCAGTCCCGCACCTTCCGCCGCTCCTTCGATCAAACCCGGAATGTCTGCAATCACGAAACTCTTTTCATGGCTGACGCGCACTACTCCCAGGTTCGGGTGCAAGGTGGTGAACGGATAATCAGCAATCTTCGGTCGCGCATTCGACACCGCCGTGATGAAGGTCGATTTTCCCGCGTTCGGCATGCCCAACAAGCCGACGTCAGCCAGCACCTTCAATTCGAGCTTCAGTTCACGATGCTCGCCGGGCTTGCCGTCGGTTTTCTGGCGGGGTGCGCGATTGGTAGACGATTTAAAGTGGATATTCCCCCAGCCACCCTCACCGCCCTTGGCGAGCAATACGACTTGACCATGCTCCGTCAAGTCGGCAATGGTTTCACCAGTGTTGTAATCATTGATCAGTGTACCGACCGGCATGCGCAACGCAACATCATCGGCGCCCTTGCCGTAACAGTCGGAACCGCGACCGTTTTCGCCATTCTTCGCCCGGTGCAACTTGGAATAACGGTAATCGACCAGTGTGTTGATATTGCGGTCGGCAATTGCGTAGATGCTGCCGCCTTTGCCGCCGTCGCCGCCGTCGGGCCCGCCGA
>DASVLY010000096.1:0-10022 GCA_036384635.1 Noviherbaspirillum sp.
ACTGAACGAGCCTTTCGTCGACATGCTGTTGGAAGTGTCTGGTCCAAACGGGAGGCTGGTGCGCGAATATACCTTCTTGCTTGACCCGCCGGATTTGCGCAGCACGCAGACCGCACAAGTCGCACCTGCCTCCCCCACACCCGCTTCGGGACCGGTCGCCGTCAAGGTGCCTCAGCCGGCCGCCGAGTCTGCTCCAGCCATGCCAGCCGCACCAGCAGTCGAAAAGCCCGCGGGCGTGAAAAAAATGCGGCAGGGGGCCGTGTCCAAACCAGCCAAGTCGGCGCTGCAATCTGCGGCCGGGACGAAAGACGAAGCGCAACCGGGAGAATACAAGGTCAAGAGCGGCGATTCGCTCGGCAAGATCGCCGGCCAGTTCAGGAAGAGTGGCGTGTCGCTCGATCAGATGCTGGTCGCGTTGTATCAAGCCAATCCGAATGCCTTCGTCGGCAACAACATGAATCGCCTGAAAGCGGGTCAGATTTTGTCCTTGCCCAGCACTGACATGGCGCGCAGCATTAACCGCAGTGAAGCACACAACATCGTGCTCGCACAATCGGCAGATTTCAACAATTACCGCGCGCAGTTGGCTGGGCAGACAGCTGTGGGAGCCCCGCAGAAGTCGGTGGAAAGCAAGCAGAGCGCAGGCGGCAAGATTACCGCCAAGGTTGAAGAGAAATCGACGCCGGCAGCCGAAGCGAAGGACAAGCTGAAGCTGTCGAACACGATGAACGCGCCAGGCGCGAATGCAGACAAGTCCGCCGCAGGCAGCACGGAAGACAAGATTGCAAAGGAAAAAGCGATTGCGGAAGCCAATGCACGCGTAAAAGAGCTGGAGAATAACGTCAGCGATCTGCAAAAGGTGTTGGAGATCAAGAACAAGAGCCTGGCAGAGCAACAGAAGCAAGCGGATGCCGCAAAAGCGGAAGCCAAGCCTGTGGCACCTGCTGCTTCCGCGCCTGCGGCATCGGCACCGGTTGTACCGGCTCCTGTAACGGAGGCAGCTAAACCGGCTGTGCCTGTCGCGCCCGCAAAGCCGAAACCGGCTGCGCCGCCGCCCGAGCCGAGCATGATTGATGCTTTGATGAACAACCCGTTGGTATTGCCGGGGCTTGGCGCATTGTTGGTTGCGCTTGGCGGGCTTGGTGTTTACAGCGCGCGCCGCAAGAAGAGCAAGCAATTCGAAGACAGCATCATCAGCGATTCCAGCCTGAAGACGAATTCGCTGTTCGGTTCGACAGGAGGCCAGAGCGTCGATACGAATAACAGCGTTTTCAACTCCAGTTTTACGCCGTCGGTCAGCCAACTTGATACCAATGAGGTCGATCCGGTGGCTGAAGCCGATGTATACATCGCATATGGACGCGATGCGCAGGCCGAAGAGATTTTGAAGGAAGCGCTGCGGACGCAACCGGAGCGTCACGCTGTTCGTATCAAACTGCTGGAGATCTATTCGAACCGCAAGGATTTGCGCGCCTTCGAGGTAATTGCAACCGAACTTTATGGGTTGACCAAGGGCGAGGGGGGCGAGTGGGCGCAAGCCGCTGTAATGGGGGCGGCGATCGACCCAAATAATCCGCTGTATGCCAGCGGCAAGGAAACGAAACAAACCGGCACCATGATGGCACCGACCCAGCCGCTGGAGGGGCAGGGGCTGGCGACACTGTTGTCGACCACTCAGAACGGTGCGTCCATTGATGAAATCAGCTCGCTGGAGACGGATAGTTCCTATTTCAGCAATACTGCAATGGCGACCGAAAAGCCGCTGGAACCGGTGCCGGAAGCAATTCCCGAACCAGAACAGCCTCAGATCAAGGCGTCGTCGAATGAGATCGATTTTAACCTTGATGGCATGAGCACCGAAGTGCCGAATATGATCGCGCCTCCGGAGCCGGCAGAGCCTCCCGCTGAACTGGCATCGATCGACTTCAACTTCCTGGATGAGCCGGCTGCACCGAAAGTCGTACCGGCTGCGGAAGCGGTGCACGAGAGCACGCCCGAATCTGAACCCGAACTGAAATCGGAATCTGACATGGAACTGGAGGCGATTCCGTCGATTGCTGACCTTGATTTCAATATGAGGGAAGAAATTGCGGCCAAGGACGCACCGCTGGAAATCCCGCCGGCGGAGCCCGTTTCACTGGAACTCAATATTCCGGAACTGCCCGAGACTACGGAAGTAAGGACCGACCCGGCAGCGGAAGCGGCTTCGATGGATTTTGATCTTTCAGATATCAATCTGGATCTGAATCAGGAATCATCAAAGCCGGAGACCGAGCCCGAGTTGCACGTCGACTTGCCGGCATTGGATTTGAATACGATGTCGGTGGACGCCGAGATGGCGACCAAGCTGGATCTTGCGATTGCGTATCAGGAAATCGGCGACAAGGAAGGTGCGCGCGAACTGCTGGACGAAGTGTTAAAAGGTGGCACGCCGGAGCAGAGTGAACGGGCGAAATCGCTGTTGATGGAACTCGCATAAGTTCTTTTCCTCTACGAAACGGGCGCAACGCAATGCGGGCGCCCGTTTTGTTTTTATGAACTCACATTGGAGACGAATTGAAACGCATTGTGCTTGGGATCCAATATGATGGTGCGCCTTGGCGCGGATGGCAGACCCAGCCCGACGGCGGAACCGTGCAGGATATGCTGGAAGCTGCGCTGAAAAAGTTTGCACTGACAGAACTCGCAACCACCTGTGCCGGGCGCACCGACGCTGGTGTGCATGCGCTGGAGCAAGTCGTGCATTTCGATACCAGTCTTGAGCGCGAATTGTTTTCCTGGGTGCGCGGTGTGAATGCGTTTCTGCCACCTTCGATCGCGGTGCGCTGGGCTTGCGAAGTTCCGCGAACGCAGCCGGACGATTTTCATGCACGCTTTTCTGCGATCGCACGCACCTACCATTACGTGATCTATAACCATCCGGTGCGTTCGCCGCTATTGACAGGCAAGGCTGGGTGGGTGTTCCGGCCGTTGCAGGTGGAGCCTATGACCGAAGCAGCGCAGCACTTGCTGGGCACGCATGATTTTTCATCGTTCCGCGCCGCCGAATGTCAGGCCAACTCGCCAGTCAAGACGATGCATGAGATTCGCATCGAGCGGCAGGGCGACATCATTGTGTTTACCCTGCGTGCGAATGCGTTTTTGCACCACATGGTTCGCAACATCGTCGGGTCGCTGATTGTCGTCGGCAACGGCAACCAACCGCCGTATTGGGTGAAGGAGATTCTTGCATGTCGCGACCGCAGTCGTGCGGCTCCCACCTTCATGCCGGATGGTCTCTACCTGGCCAAGGTAGACTACGATGCAAAATGGGCGCTGCCTCATGAACCTGTTAACTCGCTGCCTTGGGGCCGAGCAATATGAACCTGCGTACCCGAATCAAGATTTGCGGCTTAAGCCGCGTGGAAGATGTGCAAACCGCAGTTGCAGGCGGGGCCGATGCGATCGGTCTGGTGTTTTATGAAAAAAGCCCGCGTTATGTGACACCCGGAACTGCTGCCAGGCTGCTTGCCGCCGTTCCGCCGTTCGTGACGACAGTCGGCCTGTTCGTGAATGCCACGCCGCAGGAAGTGCAAGCCGTTGTTGCACAAGCCCCGGTGTCGCTGCTGCAATTTCATGGCGATGAGACGCCGGAGCAGTGCTGCGAAACGGCAAAAATTATCAATCGACCATTTGTCCGCGCGATCAGGATGACAGCGGATATGAGCGGGGCCGATTTGCTAAAATACGAGCAAAGTTATCGCGCCGCCAGCGGCTTGTTTGCAGGATTGCTGCTGGATGCATTTGTCGAAGGTTATGGTGGCGGTGGAAAGGTTTTCGATTGGTCTCTCATTCCAAAAGAACTCGCGCCTCGGGTCGTTTTAAGTGGTGGCTTGAGCGTACAAAACGCGGCTGAGGCAGTGCGGCAAGTGCGCCCTTACGCAGTTGATGTCAGCAGTGGCGTCGAACTTGCGAAGGGCATCAAGGATCCCGCCAGGATCACCGCGTTTATCCAGGCGGTGCGACAGGCGGACGCTTCACTGGACGCATAGAAGAGAGAACCCCATGAAAAAACCGAATGCGCTTGAAAACGACGCCGAGCGCCAAGCGATGCTCAATACAACCCTGCATCAAACAGCCCATTACAATCTGCCGGACACGCGAGGCCACTTCGGCCTCTATGGTGGCAGTTTTGTCTCCGAAACACTGACCCATGCGCTGACGCAACTGAAGGAAGGTTATGCTCACTTCCGCAGTGATCCGGATTTCCTGGCCGAATTCGACAGTGAATTGAAACATTTTGTTGGCCGGCCCAGTCCCATCTATCATGCGAAGCGTTGGTCCGACATGGCCGGCGGTGCGCAAATCTATTTCAAGCGTGAAGACCTGAACCATACTGGCGCGCACAAAATCAACAATGTGATCGGCCAGGCGCTTCTGGCCAAACGCATGGGCAAGCCGCGCGTGATCGCCGAAACCGGTGCCGGCCAGCACGGCGTGGCGACCGCCACTATCTGCGCACGCTTTGGCCTCGAATGTGTGGTCTACATGGGTGCCGAGGACGTGAAGCGCCAACTGCAGAACGTGTACCGGATGGAACTGCTGGGCGCCAAGGTGGTTCCGGTCGAGTCCGGTTCCAAGACACTGAAGGATGCGCTGAACGAAGCGATGCGCGACTGGGTCACCAACGTCGAAAACACCTTCTACATTATCGGTACCGTCGCGGGTCCGCATCCATATCCGATGATGGTGCGTGATTTCCAGTCGGTGATTGGCAAGGAGTGCCTGGTGCAGATGCCGGAGATGGCGGGGCACCAGCCGGATTACGTGGTTGCGTGTATCGGCGGCGGCTCGAACGCGATGGGCATTTTCTATCCATATATCGACTACAAGGGTGTGCAGCTGATCGGCGTCGAAGCGGCGGGCGAGGGACTGGAGACGGGTAGGCATTCCGCCTCCCTGACCGCCGGTTCGCCTGGAGTCTTGCACGGCAACCGCACCTATCTGCTGCAGAACGAGGACGGGCAAATCATCGAAACGCATTCGGTGTCGGCGGGACTGGACTATCCGGGCGTCGGTCCCGAGCATGCATACCTGAAGGATGCCGGACGTGCGCAATATGTATCGATCACCGATGACGAAGCCGTCGAGGCTTTCCACAATTGCTGCCGTATCGAAGGCATCATTCCGGCGCTTGAATCCAGCCACGCATTGGCGTACGCGGCGAAGCTTGCAGCGACTCTGCCAAAGGACCAGATCATTCTCGCCAACCTGTCCGGACGCGGAGACAAAGATATGCACACTGTCGCCGAGCGGATGAAGAAAAAAATCTAAGACTTTACTCCACCCTTATATGACGCGCTGGCGTTTGTCGGCACGCCAGGAAAGTCAATGCATCATGTCCCGAATCCAATCTACCCTGGCCGCGCTGGCGGCAAACAATAGAAAAGGCCTGATCCCTTTCATCACCGCAGGCGATCCTGCACCCGAGCTGACTGTTCCGCTGATGCACGCGCTGGTTGCTGGCGGCGCGGATATCATCGAACTTGGCGTACCGTTTTCCGATCCGATGGCTGACGGTCCCGTCATTCAGCGCGCTTCGGAACGTGCACTGGCCAATGGCATTGGCATGCGCCATGTGCTGCAATTCGTGCGCGAATTCCGTGCGACGGATCAGACCACGCCCATCGTGCTGATGGGCTATGCGAATCCGGTCGAGCACATGGGTACGACCGTTTTCATCGATGCCGCGAAGCAGGCAGGTGTGGATGGCGTGCTGGTCGTTGATTATCCGCCGGAAGAGTGCGAAGAATTCGCCATGCGGATGAAAGAAAACGGGCTTGACCCGATTTTCCTGCTGGCGCCGACCTCGACCGATGAGCGCATCGAGCAGGTTGGAAAAATTGCAAGCGGCTATGTGTATTACGTGTCCTTGAAAGGGGTGACCGGATCGGGTGCTTTGGATCTTGATGCTGTGGCAACAAAAATGCCCACAATCAAGAAACATGTGAAAGTCCCGGTCGGTGTCGGCTTCGGCATCCGCGATGCGGCGACAGCAAAGGCGATCGGCTCGGTATCCGATGCTGTGGTCATCGGCAGCCGCATCATTCAGGAGCTGGAAAACACACCGCGTGAACGGGCAGTGGAGGCGGTGCAGACCTTTGTTACGGGAATCCGCAAGGCACTGGACGAATAACAATGTTATATGTAACAACTCGTTAAGTAAGGGAGTGCAACCGATTGGAATGTTGGCGGACGAGATGGGATGCCATGCAAGGCGCAAACCACAGCGATAGCGGTGTCCTATCGCGCGGATTTGCAACGCCGCAGGGCGCCCATATCGCGCCAGCCAAAATTCCAATCGGTTGCACTCCCTTACTTAATACGCTGTTGGCGTATTGCAAGACGAGCTGTACAATGCGGCAACCAAAGTGATAAGAGGTCACCATGAGCTGGCTTGAAAAATTGCTTCCCCCGCGTATTCAGCGCACAGACTCCGCCAACCGGAAATCGGTGCCGGAAGGTCTGTGGGTCAAGTGCCCGTCGTGTGAAACGGTGCTGTACCGCACCGACCTGGAATCCAATCTCCACGTTTGTCCGAAGTGTGACCATCACATGCGCATTCGGGCGCGCGAACGGCTTGATGCATTGCTTGACGCCGGCGGCCGCTACGAGATCGGGCAGGAAGTGCTGCCGGTCGATTCGCTGAAGTTCAAGGACAGCAAGAAGTATCCGGATCGTCTGAAGGATGCGCTGGAAGCAACCGGCGAAACCGACGCAATGGTGGTGATGGGCGGCGCCATCATGACGTTGCCAGTCGTGGTGGCATGTTTTGAGTATGAATTCATTGGCGGATCGATGGGTTCGGTTGTCGGCGAGCGTTTTGTGCGCGGCGCACAGACCGCATTGGAGCAGAAAGTGCCGTTCATCTGTATCACCGCTACTGGCGGTGCGCGCATGCAGGAAGGTTTGTTGTCGCTGATGCAGATGGCCAAGACCACCGCGATGCTGACCAAGTTGTCCGAGAAAAAACTGCCATTCATTTCGGTGCTGACCGACCCGACCATGGGTGGCGTGTCGGCATCGTTCGCGTTCATGGGCGATGTCGTGATCGCCGAGCCGAAGGCATTGATCGGTTTTGCCGGTCCACGCGTGATCGAGAACACGGTGCGTGAAAAATTGCCGGAAGGTTTTCAGCGTGCGGAATTTCTGGTGCAGAAGGGCGCGGTCGATATGATCGTCGATCGCCGCAAGATGCGCGAAGAAATCGCCCGCTTGCTGGCGTTGCTGCAGAACCAACCGGCCGAAGTCCTCGCTTAAATCGCTTTTGCAGTTCGACAAGCCCGGACCAGGCCAAGTCCGGGCTTTTTAATTTGGATTTCGGCCGCAGCTTAACCTGCTGCGCAGGTTGGCCTTCACCGGAACTTCGTTTTTAAGCACATCGTTTTCAGCCATGCAGAATCTTCCCACTACGCTTGTCGATTGGCTTGCCGTCCTTGAGCGCATGCATCCAAAAGCCATCGACATGGGCCTGGAGCGCGTCAAAAAGGTCAAGGACAGGCTGGGCATCGAGTTCGATTGCCCGGTAATTATCGTCGGCGGCACCAACGGAAAGGGGTCGAACTGCGCAATGCTGGAGTCGATCCTGCTGCAGGCTGGCTACCGCGTCGGTCTCTATACGTCGCCGCATCTGCTGGACTTCAACGAGCGCGCGCGTATCAATGGCGAAATTGCGTCGGACGATGTACTGACCGAACAGTTCGCGGTGGTCGAGGCCGCACGCGGCGATGTGTCACTGACCTACTTCGAATTCACCACGCTCGCGATCCTGCGCCTGTTCGCTCAGGCGAGACTGGATGCGGTGATTCTCGAAGTCGGTCTCGGCGGCCGCCTCGATGCGGTCAACGTGATCGATGCCGATGTGGCGATCGTGACTAGCGTGGACATCGACCATACCGAATACCTGGGTGACACGCGCGAGCAGATCGGTTTCGAAAAGGCAGGTATCTTCCGCCCGGGCTGCACTGCGATTTGTGGCGACCCGGTGCCGCCGAAATCGCTGATCGATCATGCCGCCGCGATCGGAGCCGATCTTTGGCTGTTCGGGCGCGACTACAACTATGCGGGTGACAAGCAGCAGTGGAATTACGGCGGACGTGCGCAGCGCCGCAACTCGCTCGGTTATCCGAGCCTGCGTGGCGCCAACCAATTGTTGAATGCCTCGGCTGCGCTTGCTGCGCTTGAGGCATTGCGCCATCGGTTGCCGATCGGTGCGCAGGAGGTGCGTAACGGCCTGGTGATGGTGGAGTTGCCAGGGCGCTTCCAGGTGCTGCCGGGACGCCCCACCGTGATCCTCGATGTTGCACACAATCCGCATGCGGCAGCAACGCTCGCGCAGAATCTCGACAATATGGGCTTTTATTCTTATACCTATGCGGTATTCGGCGCGATGCACGACAAGGATATCGATGGCGTGATCGCACAGATGAAAGATAGGGTCGATCATTGGTGCGTGACTGACCTGCCGCTGCCGCGCGCCGCCAGTGCCGAGCAGCTTAAACAAAAACTGCTGGATGCCGGTATCGTGCCGAAAGACGATGCCGGTACGGAACGGTCGATTACGGCCTTTGAGTCGCCAGCCGCCGCTTTCGCGAATGCTCGGAGCAGAACAGGGGAGAATGATAGAATTGCGGTTTTCGGATCGTTCCTGACTGTCGCCGGCGTGATGGAATTCAAAAGGTCCGCAGACCAGTCTTGATTTTGAATGTTCAGCAGATATCAAGACGGCTCTGGAATCTCGTTGATGGACTTTATTTTTATCGCATGAGCTTGTTCTCGTCCCTTCGCAAAAACAAGCAAGAGCCTGTTTCCGACGACAGCACGTTTTATTCGCGTGCCGAGGAAGACTCCAAAAAGGTGCGCAGCCGACGCCGGCAGGGCGGCAGCAAGGCTGGTGCGCCGGCCGATCCCGTTTTGCCGGAAAAAAAACGTGCGCGGCGCCGATTGATCGGTGCAATCGCGCTGGTGCTGGCTGCAGTGATCGGCCTGCCGATGATTCTGGATTCCGAGCCCAAGCCGGTGGCGGACGATATCGCAATCCAGATTCCATCCAGGGACAAGCCGGCGCCTGCTGCAGTCGGCGGACACGCGTCTGCCCTTGCTCCGGTAGCGAAGGTTTCCGCATCGGCTGCGCTTGATCCCAGAGAGGAAATGATTGACGAGCCGGTGCCTGGCACTGATGCCGCCAGACCTGCATCGAATGAGGTGGCGGTGAAGGACGGCGTTGTGGCCGGAACCGCTGCTGCGTCGGGTAACGCCCGGCAGGAAGCAAAGCCGGCAACCGAAGCTGCCAAACTCGATCCGGCGGACAAGAAGCTGCATCCGGATCAGAAGCCGGCACACAAAACCGAAACCAAACCAGAAACGAAGTCTGCCGATAAGAAATCCGATGATGCTTCACGCGCCCAGGCGCTGTTGGAGGGCAAAACCGATCCCAAGGCAGCCGAGAAAAAATCCGGAAAATTTGCCATTCAGGTGGCGGCGCTCGCGACGAAGGAGAAAGTCGACGAATTGCAGGACAAGCTCAAGAATGCCGGCATCAAGTCGTACACGCAAAAGGTCGCAACCACGTCTGGCGATCGTATTCGTATCCGCGTCGGCCCGTTCTCCAGCAAGGAAGAAGCGGAGAAGATGCGCGCTAAGATCGTCAAACTGGGATTGAACGGCACGCTGGTGCCGATATAAACGGCCGTGACGATTTTCGATTACCTGGTGTTGTTCGTGCTGATTGCGTCGATCGTCATCAGTACCTTGCGCGGATTGGTCAAAGAGATATTGTCGCTGTTGGGCTGGATCGTGTCGTTCGTGATCGCGAATGCATATGGCGGGGATCTCGCGAAGCTGCTGCCGGAAGCGATCCCCGGCGCGGCTGCGCGCTTGATTGTGGCATTTATTGCATTGTTTATCGGCGTGAGATTGCTGATGATGTTATTGAGCATGGCCATTGATGCGGTGATCAAGGCCAGTGGCTTGAGCTTGGCTGA
>DASVLY010000097.1:0-4756 GCA_036384635.1 Noviherbaspirillum sp.
CACGGCATCACTGCCATGAAGATGGAGACCGGCGAGGTCTGCATCCTGCAGGCCAAGACCACCTTGTTCGCCACGGGCGGCGCAGGGCGCATCTTCCAGGCCAGCACCAATGCCTTCATCAATACCGGCGACGGTTTGGGCATGGCGGCGCGTGCCGGCGTGCCCTTGCAGGACATGGAGTTCTGGCAGTTCCATCCGACTGGCGTGTCTGGCGCCGGCGTGCTGATTACCGAGGGTGTGCGTGGCGAAGGCGGTATCCTGATCAATGCCAACGGCGAGCGCTTCATGGAGCGTTATGCGCCGACACTGAAGGACCTTGCGCCGCGTGACTTCGTGTCGCGTTCGATGGACCAGGAAATCAAGGAAGGCCGCGGCTGCGGCCCGAACAAGGATCACGTGCTGCTGGACCTGCGCCATATCGGTGCCGATACCATTCGCAAGCGCTTGCCGTCGATCCTCGAAATCGGCCGCAAATTCGCGAACGTTGATGCGACCAAGGAGCCGATCCCGGTCGTGCCGACCATTCACTACCAGATGGGCGGTATTCCGACCAACATCAATGGTCAGGTCGTGGTGCCGAAGAACGGTATCCCGAATGAGGTTGTCAACGGCATGTACGCGATCGGCGAATGCGCTTGCGTGTCAGTGCATGGAGCAAACCGTCTTGGCACCAACTCGTTGCTTGACCTTGTGGTGTTCGGCCGCGCCGCCGGCAACCACATCGTCGCGCAAAATCTGAAACAGAAAAATCACAAGCCGCTGCCGGCCGATGCTGCCGACCGCGCACTGTCGCGTCTGGCTCGCCTGGAATCGAGTACCGGTTCCGAGCGCGTGCAGGACGTTGCGAACGCAATTCGCTCCACTATGCAGCAATACTGCGGCGTGTTCCGTACCGAAGAGCTGCTGCAAACGGGCCTGAAGAAGATCATGGAGCTGGATGAGCGCCGCAAGCACGTGTCGTTCAAGGATAAATCGAAGGTCTTCAACACCGCGCGTGTCGAGGCGCTGGAACTCGACAATCTGATCGAGACCGCGAAGGCGACTATTACGTCGGCTGCTGCGCGTAAAGAGTCGCGCGGCGCCCACGCACATCGCGACTACGAGAAGCGTGACGACGAGAACTGGATGAAGCACACGCTGTGGTTCTCCGAAGGCAATCGCCTCGACTACAAGCCGGTCAACACCAAGCCGCTGACCGTTGAAACCTTCAAGCCTAAAGCACGTACTTTCTAAGGTAGGAACATGCCACGTACCCTCAAATTTCAAATTTATCGCTACGACCCGGACAAGGACGCGAAGCCGTACATGCAGGATCTGACAGTGACCTTGCAGGACACCGACAAGATGCTGCTGGACGCATTGCAGCGCATCAAGGCCGATGTGGATGATTCGCTGGCGTTGCGCCGTTCCTGCCGCGAAGGCGTGTGCGGTTCCGATGCAATGAACATCAATGGCAAGAACGGTTTGGCTTGCACTACCAACCTGAACGAGCTGACCGAGCCGATCGTGTTGCGTCCGTTGCCGGGCCTGCCGGTGATCCGCGACCTCATCGTGGACATGACGCAATTCTTCAAGCAGTATCATTCGATCAAGCCCTACCTTGTCAACGATACGATTCCTCCGGAGAAAGAACGTTTGCAGACGCCGGAAGAGCGCGAAGAACTGGATGGTTTGTATGAGTGTATTCTGTGCGCATGCTGTTCGACTTCCTGTCCGTCGTTCTGGTGGAATCCGGACAAGTTCGTCGGCCCAGCCGGCCTGTTGCAGGCATATCGCTTTATCGCCGATAGCCGCGATCAGGCAACCAATGAGCGTCTGGACAATCTGGAGGATCCGTACCGCCTGTTCCGTTGTCATACGATTATGAACTGCGTCGACGTGTGCCCGAAGGGTCTGAATCCGACGCGAGCAATCGGCAAGATCAAGGAACTGATGGTGCGTCGCGCGGTGTAAATGTGATGCAAGGGCGGAGGCACAGGGCTTCCGCCTTATTTCATACGCCTTTCTGAATGCAGAGGGCGCATGAAATAAACGAATGAGGAATTATGTTTGTCACCCATCAAGCCGATCCGGTAAAGCGAGCCCGCCTGCGCTGGCGCGCACGCCGCGGTCTGCTCGAAAACGATCTAATCGTGACGCGCTTTCTGGATGCGCACGAAACCAACCTTACCGATGAGGAGGTTGATGCATTTTCGCGCTTGATGGAGCTGTCGGATAACGAATTGATGGATTTGCTTCTGGCGCGTAAAGAGCTGAGCGGCGATGTGGACTTGCCACATGTCCACGCATTGCTGGCGCGATTGCGCGTTGCGTGAAGCACGCATCATCTGTTTTTATTTTCGTTTTTTTAACCATCGCCTCACCCCTCCTCATTTGAAGGAAGAGCCATGACCAATTCTGAATCCAAAGCAACACTGTCGTTCTCCGACGGTTCCCCGTCGCTGGAACTTCCCATCTACAAAGGTTCGATCGGCCCGGACGTCATTGACATTCGTAAGCTGTACGGGGCTACCGGCAAGTTCACCTACGACCCGGGTTTCATGTCGACCGCGGCCTGCAACTCGTCGATCACTTATATTGATGGCGACAAGGGTGAGTTGCTGTACCGTGGTTATCCGATTGAGCAGCTGGCGGTCAACTGCGACTTCCTGGAAACTTGTTACCTGTTGCTGAACGGCGAATTGCCGAACGCAGAGCAAAAGAAGAAATTCGTCAGCACCGTCACCCATCACACGATGGTGCATGAGCAGATGCAATTCTTCTTCCGCGGCTTCCGTCGCGACGCACACCCGATGTCGGTGCTGGTCGGTACGGTTGGTGCATTGTCGTCGTTCTATCACGACTCTCTCGACATCAATGATCCCCATCACCGGGAAGTGTCGGCGATTCGCCTGATCGCGAAATTGCCGACTCTGGTTGCGATGTCATACAAGTATTCCGTCGGTCAGCCTTTCGTGTATCCGCGTAACGATCTGTCGTACAGCGCTAACTTCATGCGTATGATGTTCTCCACGCCGTGCGAAGAATACAAGGTCAACGACGTGTTGGTGCGCGCGCTCGACCGTATTCTTATCCTGCACGCTGACCACGAACAAAACGCATCGACTTCGACTGTGCGTTTGGCTGGTTCTTCGGGAGCGAATCCGTTTGCCTGTATCGCTGCCGGCATCGCCTGTCTGTGGGGGCCGGCTCATGGCGGTGCGAACGAGGCTGCATTGAATATGCTGGAAGACATCCAGCGCGAAGGTGGTGTTGAGCGTATCGGTGAATTCATTGCCAAGGTCAAGGACAAGAACTCGAACGTCAAGCTGATGGGCTTCGGTCACCGTGTATACAAAAACTACGACCCGCGCGCCAAACTGATGCGCGAAACCTGCCATGAAGTGCTGAACGAACTCGGTCTGCATGAAGACCCGTTGTTCAAGCTGGCGATGGCGCTGGAACGGATTGCGCTAGAAGACGATTACTTCGTCCAGCGCAAGCTTTATCCGAACGTCGATTTCTACTCCGGTATCGTGCAGCGCGCGCTGGGTATTCCGGTTTCGCTGTTTACCGGTATCTTCGCGATGGCGCGTACCGTCGGTTGGATCGCGCAGTGGAACGAGATGATCTCCGATCCGGAACAAAAGATCGGTCGCCCGCGCCAGCTGTTCATCGGCTCGCCCAGGCGTGATGTGCCGCCGATGACAAAACGTGGCTAATCAGGCAATGCGTGTGTCAAAAAAGCGAGCCCGGGCGGCTCGCTTTTTTATTGGTTGAAATAAATATGCTATGCTAGCGCCTCCATAATCCGAGTGACACCTCATAGCCCTTCCCCCCACAACTTGATGTGCAATCCGCTAATCGGTCAGGCCGTGTCGCGGAAGGTTAAATTAACCCGCTAATCTCGCGAAACGCGAAGAAAGGTGAGCAAGATGATGCAGCAGTACCTCTCCAACTCTTATCTGTTTGGAGGCAATGCACCGTACGTCGAAGAGCTGTACGAAGCATACCTCAACAATCCTGGCTCAGTGCCTGATAACTGGCGCGCGTATTTTGATGCGATGCAGCATGTTCCTGCTGTCGATGGCAGCAGCAAGCCCGATGTCGCGCATGCGCCCGTGATCGCGTCATTTGCCGAACGCGCGAAGCAAGGCCCGATTCGCACTGTTACTGCATCGCAGGATGTCGAAATGGGCCGCAAGCGCGTCGCTGCGACCCAATTGATCGCAGCCTACCGTTTCCTTGGCAACCGCTGGGCCAATCTCGACCCGCTGCAGCGCCAGGAGCGCCAGAATATTCCAGAACTCGAGCCGAGCTTTTACGGTTTTACCGATGCCGATATGGATATCGTGTTCAACATCAGCAACACGTACTTCGGGCAGGAAAATGCCACTTTGCGCGACCTGTTGCAGGCATTGCGCGATACCTATTGCCGTTCGATCGGCGCCGAATTCATGTATGTCAGCGATCCGGCACAAAAGCGCTGGCTGCAGGAACGCTTGGAATCAGTGCGCTCCACACCGAATTTTTCAGCAGATAAGAAAAAGCACATACTCGAACGCTTGACTGCAGCTGAAGGTCTGGAGCGCTATCTGCATACTCGTTATGTCGGTCAGAAACGCTTCTCGCTGGAAGGTGGTGAAAGCTTTATCGCCGCATTGGATGAGACAATCCAGCGCGCTGGCGAGAAAGGCGTGCAGGAGATCGTGATCGGCATGGCGCATCGTGGTCGCCTGAACGTGCTGGTCAATACCCTCGGCAAGATGCCGCAGGA
>DASVLY010000098.1:0-2889 GCA_036384635.1 Noviherbaspirillum sp.
ATCGGACGCGGATTTTTCATGGTGATGCGGGCTGAAATATGGCTGATCGATTTTGAAAAACCGGTCGGCAGCGTAACGCAAAGACGGTGGCCTTGCATCATCGTCTCGCCCGAAGAGATGGATGAGCATTTGAACACGTTGATAGTGGCGCCGCTGAGTACGCAGGAGTTGCCGGCTCCTTTCAGGGTTCCGGTGAATTTCATGCAGAAGGATGGGCTGATTTTGCTGGACCAGATTTTCACGCTGGAGAAGTCCCGCCTGATCCGCAAGCTAGGCGTAGTCAACGATGAAACGATAACCAAGGCACTAGAGGTACTACAAGAAGTTTTCGCTCACTGAGAAAGGGGGGATGACTGCCATGTCAACTAACAATTATTTGGCGGAAATTCGGGATGTCAATCTGAGTTATCTGATGATCGCGCAGCAAATGATTCGTCAGGATCGGGCCGAGGCTATTTTCCGGCTCGGTATCAGCGGTGAAATTGCCGATCTGATCGCCAGTTTGAGCAATGGTCAGGTATTGAAAATGGCGAGCTGTAACATGATGTTGTCGCGCTTCCGCTTCAACGACACCGCGATCTTGTCGACGCTGCTTAACGACAAGGCCGCTGCTGCTGTCACTCCAGTGCATGCATCGATCCTAATGGCGTCACAGGCGCCGGAAGTGATCGTGTAAGCCAGCAGCGCAATATTCCGAAGGATCTTCTGATTATGTCTGACCACGTTGTTCGATTGCCAGTATGTGCGGAACGGATTGTGGCGGCACTGTTCGCGGCACGGGCACGGTTTGGCTCGCGATGGGGTATGGCGGGCACAATCCGAAGCTCTGGAGTGGCGTGAGATGCCGGTGGCTGCGGACAACAGCATCCTGGAAAGAGAAACCGAGCGGCAAAGGCATCTGCAGCAAGAAGCCAGAAAGGCCGTTCAGGAAAAGAAGTCCCAACTGAGCAGCATGGCCGATGTCGACGACAGCAGCGGCCGGATACGCAGCCTTCCTGATATGCGCGCGGCACTGATTCCCCTTGATGAAAAAAGTGAAGGCAGCGATTGGAGTAAACCGTTTTCGCTGATCAAAGCCGACTTGGAGCCTTGGCTTTCCTTCCTGCGCGGCTACAGACAATCACGCCTGTTTCCTGATGCTGCCCGCGATGCTGGCGGTGAAAATGAATTACAGCTCGATATCGTCATTCAGGCCTTCCTTGAATTGAAACGGCTCGATCGAAAAGTTCTCTTGGAGCCGGCAGTGCAGATCAACCGGCCGATCGAATATTTCGATCCAGTGGAGGCTTCGACAACATCGCAATCGGGGATCGGTAGCGATGTCAACACGAGCCAGCTTGCAAAGGCTGTTGCAAAAGGGAGGGAGATGGGCAATCGCCTCTATGATGCATTATTGGGCGAAGGGTACGCCAACCTCATCAAAGCATGGGAAGATGCGCATCAGCGCAAACCGACAGTGAACGAGCTGCACTTGCTCCTTTCCAGCGGGCGCGCAAAGCCTGGTTCGCCGCCGCGCCAGCGACTTGTTGAAACAAGCGAAGAGATATATCGGCCGGATACGTTGGCAGCGGTCAAGGAGGCGGTGCGGCAAATGCAGAGGCAGAAGCAGGATCTGGAAAAGGCACGGCACACAGCCAACGACACAGATGAGCAGGCGGAAGGCAATCCGTTCAGTGCGCCGGCAGCGAAGTTCGCATTCGCCAGCGGATGGAAGGTCCTGTTATACCTGCTTCCAGTTGCAGCATGTTGCGGCGCGTTAGTCGTGTACTGGCTGATCAGGTTCCGGTTTTGATTTAGAGCGGATTGGGCCAGATTCAAGGCGCACCCCTTGAGTCTGGCCCAATCCGCTTTAAGACGCTGGCTGGGACTGGAAACGGTTATAGCGTTCCAGCACCATTGGTACGTATCGGAGCGTTTCCCGGTATGGAGGTACACGTCGGCCATGCCGAAGTACCGCATTCTCGCCAGCGTTGTACGCCGCCACGGCCAGACGCACATTGCCGCCGAACATCGCCAGCAGATCTCGCAGGTAGCGTGCACCGACGTCGATGTTTTGTTCCGGCGAGTACAGGTCGAACTGGCCATAACGTGCAGCAGTCGCCGGCATTACCTGCATCAATCCGATTGCACCTTTGGGCGAGACTGCTCGCGCATTGAAGCCGGACTCGACTTCGATAACGGCTTTGAGCAATGCGGCATGGATGCCGTGCATCTTTGCAACGCGTTGTACCAGCGATTCCAGCGCATTGCGCCGCGCGGCAAGCTGCGGCAGCGACACCGGACCGGTACCGGCGCGCGGCCATAGTTGATGGCCGTCGAATACGGCGAATAATTGCGATGTTCTGTTGATCGGGCGATCGGAGTAGGTGGGGGTGCCGGAGGCATCGTAGGAACGATAGATTTGGGTTCCTTCGGCATATGCAATGCCGGTTGTGCATAGCGCAATGCCGAGTATGATCGACTGTGGCGCTACGAATCCCCATTCATTTTTGGAACTCATTTGCCCCCCTGTTCACGCTACGATACGCCTGCACAAGGGTTTCCGGCAAGAATTGGTAAGGGCAATCCAAATTACGTTGCACTATTCTTACATTTTTTATTTGCAGCGCAAAAAAGAAAAGGGGTTACAGTTTCCTGTAACCCCTTTGATTTCTGGTAGGCCGTGCGGGACTCGAACCTGCGACCAACGGATTAAAAGTCCGCTGCTCTACCAGCTGAGCTAACGACCCGAAGCCCGAGATTATAAGGAATTCCGGGCCTCTGGTCAAATACGCATCGGCAATTTTTTGCGCTAGGTCGAATCGAACCCTAGTGCCCTTACTTGAATGCGGACAATCGCTCCTTCGCCGTTTGCGCCGCGGGCGAGTCCGGATACTGCGCGATCACCGC
>DASVLY010000099.1:0-8637 GCA_036384635.1 Noviherbaspirillum sp.
ATCTGGTCACATTCAATACCGGGAACTCCGGCCTGAGCTCCTCCCTGGTCGATTTCATGACGGGCAAGGATGTCAACGACGAGAAAGGCACAGGCAACCCGGCGGTCAGCGTGCTGAATACCCGGCCGTCGATACACGGCGATGTGGTGCATTCGCGTCCGTTACCGATCAACTACGGCGGCGACACCGGCGTCATCGTCTACTATGGTGCCAACGACGGCACCTTGCGCGCGGTGGAAGCATCCACCGGCAAGGAAAAATGGGCATTCATCGCGCCCGAGTTCTTCTCGCGCTTTGCGCGTCTGATGACGGACAGCCCGAAAAATAACCTGCCGGCGATTCCCGGCGATGCTGCCAACAAGGATTACTTCTTCGACGGCTCGATCGGCTTCTATCAAGGTGCCAACAATTCCAAGGTCTGGATCTTCCCCACCATGCGCCGCGGCGGACGGATGATCTACGCGTTCGATGTCGGCACCCCCGATACGCCTTCGCTCAAATGGGCGGTCGGCTGCCCCAATTTCAGCGACGATAACGGCTGCACCGACGGCATGAGCGGAATAGGACAGACCTGGTCTGCCCCGCGTGGCGCGCGCATCAAGGGCTACTCGCAGACCGCCCCGGTCCTCATCGTCGGCGGCGGTTACGATGCCTGCGAGGATGAAAACAGCAAAACACCTTCATGCAACAACAGCAAGGGCCGTGTAGTGTATGTGCTGAACGCGGACACCGGCGCAATCATCAAGTCTTTCACCTTCCCCGGCGTTGCAGGCATCCGCAGCATCGCCGCCGATGTGACGCTGGTGGATGTCGATGCCGACGGCTATGTCGATTATGCATACGCTGCCGATACGGCCGGCAATATTTACCGCATGGACTTCATCGACTATGACAAGACTCCGCGCACACCTGAAAACTGGACCGGCCGCCGCGTCGCGTACACGAACGGCAATCCCGACGACAACGGCCGCAAGTTCCTGTTCGGTCCGGCTGCATTCACCACTGGCGGCAAGGCTTATCTCGCGATCGGTTCGGGCGACCGCGAACATCCGTTGCAGACGCAGTACCCGTTCACCGATGTGGTCAACCGCTTCTATGTGTACAAGGACGACCTGGCAGTAACAGCCGTCGATGCCGCTGCCATCGACCTGGATGGAGCAACGATGACAAACCTGACAGCCAACACGAGTTGCGACGATCCGCCGTTGCTGCCGAATTCGACCGGCAGAGGCTGGTACATGAAACTGAATCAGTATGGGCCGGGTGAACAGACTGTGACTTCCGCACTGATCGCCGGCGGCATGGTGAATTTCAGCACCAACCGCCCGATCACCAACCCCAACGCCTGTTCCGCCTCACTGGGCGAAGCCAGGGGTTATTCGGTCAACCTGTTCAACGCATCCGGCGGTGTCGGCGTGTCCGACTCCTGCGGCGGCCTCAGGTCCGGCGTGTTCGCCGGCGGCGGCCTGCCGCCCTCGCCGGTGCAAGCCACCGTGCCGATCAACGGCCGCAATGTCACCGTGTGTATCGGCTGCGCCAATGAAAACACCGGCAACTCCGTCATCGGCGCGAACAAGGTGAAATTCCTGGTCCAGCCGAAACGCAAGCGGATCTACTCGTATATCAAAGGCGACAATTAAACTCTCGCACTTCTCCAGTGCAAGGCCAGCTCGACCGGGCTGGCCTTTTTTGTTTATCGCTCACCTCGATGACCAGCTCCCGGCGCGTTACACTACGACTTTCAAGTTCACCGCGTAATACATCCCATGCACCTCGACGAACCCCTCTCCGACAAGGAATTCAAGGAACTCGACCAGTTCCTCCTCTCCGACCGCTGCGCCGACGACGGCATGACGATGGATTCGCTGCACGGTTTTTTCACTGCGCTGGCGATCGGCCCGGAGCAGGTGCTGCTGGCCGAATGGCTGCCGCGCGTGTGGGGTTCGTTCGGCAGCGAAGGGCCGAAGTTCAAGACGCAAAAGGAAGGCGAACGCATCGTCGGACTGATCGCGCGCTTCATGAACGAGGTCCTGATCACCTTTGAAGTCGCGCCAAAGGAATTCGAACCATTGTTTTGCCAGCACGAAGTCGATGGCCGCCTGCTGCTCGACGGCGATGCCTGGGCATGGGGGTTCTGGGAAGGGATGAATCTGCGCGCCGATGCATGGGAACCGATCTGGAGTTCGCCGATCGCGGAGCTGGTGCGTCCGGTCTACCTGCTCGGTGCGGAAGAAATCGACGAAGACGAAATGACGCTGGTGGACGATCCGGTCAAGCGCCACCGGCTGGCACTGGAAATGGAAGCGGCGATTCCGCATATCCACCGCTTCTGGCAGCCGCACCGCAAGCCGGCGGTGACGCAGGTCAGGAACGAGGAGCCGAAGGCCGGGCGCAACGATCCCTGCCCCTGCGGCAGCGGAAAGAAGTTCAAGAAGTGCTGCGGGGCAGATCAGGCATAGCAATGCCGTAGCAGGATAACAAGGGCCCGATCAAACCCCATACTGTCTCTTCGCATCCGGCTTGATATTGCGCGTCGCTGCAAATATATCCTGCAACGGCAGCTTCGGCGAGCGGTCCGCTGTCAGCAAGCCGTTCGCCTCCTGAAACGTATCGGCGAACTGCGTATAGCAAAAGCCGGAAAACATCGGAATCTCGTTCACCACTTCCAGCAGACGGCGGTAACTGTCGAAGAACTCCTTGCCGCTGCCGGCCAGCGAATAACCCCACACGTTTTTCACGTCGCTCTCGGAACGCTTCGCATAAGTAATCCCGCCGAATTCGGTGAGGACGATGGGCTGGCCGCGATGCGGATAGCCGTCGAGCGTCAGGATGCGCCCGCCGGGCCGCCGGCGGTCGAACAGCTCCTGCGCGTTCACCGATGCATAGCGGTGTGCGATGCGCTCGGGGTCGGCATCGTAATCGTGAATGCCGAGCAGATCGGTGGCCGAGGCTTCCCAGCCGTCGTTGCCGATCACCGGGCGCGTCGCATCGAGCGTGCGCGTCAAGTGATACAGCGCCTCGACCGCATTGCGATGTGCCTGCATCGACGTCAGGTTGGGCACGCCCCACGATTCGTTGAACGGCACCCAGACGATGATGCAAGGATGGCTGTAGTCGCGTTCGATCACCTCGGCCCACTCGCGCACCATGCGGTTGATCGCCGTCGTCGTAAAGCGATATGACGACGGCATTTCCTCCCACACCAGGAGGCCCAGCCGGTCGGCCCAGTACAGGTAGCGCGGGTCTTCGACTTTCTGGTGCTTGCGCACACCGTTGAATCCCATCGCCTTCGCCAGTTCCACATCCCTTCTCAGCGCGTCATCGTCGGGCGCGCTCAACAGCGTGTCCGGCCAATAGCCCTGATCCAGCACCAGCTTCAGGTGATACGGGCGGCCATTGAGCATGAAGCGGTCCCGGTTGACGGTCGCCGCGCGCAGTGCCGTATAAGAGCGCAGCTTGTCGAGCACCTGATCCTTGTGGCGCAGCGTGACTTCCGCATCGAGCAGCACCGGATGTTCCGGGCTCCACAGCAATTCATTGCGCGAATCATCGATGCCGGGGTCGGACAATGCGATCTTGCGATGCGCTTCGCCGCCGATCACCTTGTAATAGTCGTCCGCCAGCAGTTTCTCCCCGTGACGGATTTTGACTTCGATCGACAGGTCTTCTTCCAGATCGCCGACGACGAAGGTCTCGCAGCCGATCTCAAAGCCGTCGAAATGCGGCGTCCAGCGCAATTTCTGGATATAGGTGTGCGGTACGCGCTCAAGCCACACGGTTTGCCAGATGCCGGTGGTACGCGGATACCAGATCGAATGCGGTTCCAGTTGCCAGTCTTGTTTGCCGCGCGGCTTGGAAAGGTCGTGCGGGTCATCCTCCACATACACGCTCAACGTGTGATGGCCGCCTTCGCCCAGCGCGCGCGTGATGTCGGCGTAAAACGCGGTGTGGCCGCCTTCATGCTCCACCACCTTGTGGCCGTTGACCCAGACTTTCGCATGGTAATCGACGGCGCCGAAATGCAACAGGATACGCGCGTCTTCGGCCTTGATGTCGAATTCGCGCTGATACCAGCACGCGCGGTGAAAGCCGCGATCGCCTATGCCGCTGGCCTGGGACTCCGGGGGATACGGCACCCGTATTTCGCTGGACCACTGAATCGGGTCGGAAGGATGTTTGTACTGTTTTTCATTGTCAAAGGTAAATTTCCAATAGCCATTGAGCGGCAGCCAGTGCTCGCGCACCAACTGCGGACGCGGGTAAGCGGTTTCAGCCATTCTTGTTCCTTTAGAGCCTGTTATGAACTGTTTTAGGGGCCGCGCAGCCCCGGGAACTGGTATCCACCCGGATTGGAGTCATCTCGCGCCGAAGCTGTTCCCGGACGACTAAAGAATTGCTTCTGCATTGCTGGCTTCATGCCGCCGCCTGCTCCGGCGGATTGCCGTCCCATGCAATCGTGTTCTCCTGAATAAAACGTTCGATCGCACTCGTAAAGCTGGGCAGAATCAGGCCGCGCTCGCTGGTCAGCGCGGTAATGCCGCGCCCGCCGCCGTGCGTCCTGACGAGCGCCGATGCATCCATCCCTGCCTGGCGTGCCGCGCGCTGCGCAAACTCATACCATGACACGGCCCCCTGGTTGGCCAGATGCCAGATGCCGCTGACGCCATCCATCAGCAAATCCAGTGTGGAATGCGCCAGATCCGGCACATAGGTGGGAGAAACATGCACGTCGTCGCTCGCCTCTACCTGCCGTCCGGCCGCCAGCTCACGCAATACGGCATGCACAAAGTTGTAGCGATCCCAGGGGCCGAAGAAAGCGCTGCTGCGCACCACGAGCGCCTCGGGGAAAGCCTGCATCACGCGCCGTTCCGCATCGGCCTTGCTGTTGCCGTACACACACACCGGCGACACCGAATCGCTCTCGACATACGCACGCCCAAGGCTACCGTCGAATACCAGGTCCGACGAAAAGGTAACGTAGGGGATGCCAAGACGGGCGCAAGCGCGCGCGAGCACTTCGGCTCCATGCGCATTCTCGCGATAGCAGCGTTCGGCTTCGCGCGAAGCGTCGGCCACCCGCACATAGCCGGCCGCATTAATCACCGCCCAGGGCCGGTGGCGCGCGAGCGCAGCCGTCACCGACACTTCGTCGGCGATGTCCATGTCGGATCGCGCAAGCAGCTCGTGCGCCAGGTCGCGGTGACGGCAGATGCGTGCAATCGCGCGGCCCAGCGTGCCGTTCGCGCCCGTGATCACGAGGCGGCGCGCCGAGGTGATGACAGCCGGCGCTTGGGAGTGTGCCGCCGGCTGAAAGAAATAACGGTCGCCGCGTTGCCACCAGCCCCTGCCATCAAGCGCCGGGTGATCGAAATCGCCGTTGCGAATAAGCGACTGCGCCGCCTTCGCCAGCGCCGTCGGACGCGGCGAAGCGCAACGCACGTCGAACAATCCGCTTTCATAAAAGCCGTTATCCAGCATGAGCAGCGAATTCCAGTCGACACAGCCGAAAATCGACCACACTGTCACCGCGCAGATATCGGCCCCCTCTTCACGCAGCGTCCGCGCAGCGTTCCACACCTGCTTGAGCCAGCGCAACTGATCGTCGCGGGCGCCGCCATGGTGCGCCTCGGTGACCGCCAGCGGCAAGCGATAGCGCTGCCATGCTTCGCGCAGCCGCGCTTGCGGCCCGGTCAGACCATCGGCATACGGCACGCGCACAGCCTGCACGTCGACATAATGCGGATGGTCCGCGCAGCGAAAACCCGGCGGATAGTGATGCGTGTCACAATCGAGGAAGCGTTCGCTGGTCAGGTAATGGTTGATGCCGATGATATCCGGGACACACGGCTCGGCGACAAACGCATCGAGCTGACGCCGCGTGATGCCGGCATCGAGGAATGCCTTGTACCAGGAATGTGTTGCGTCGATGCGCCCGCACAGCAGATCGAAACCTAACCAGCGGCGCTCGTTCTGATAGTCCGCTTCATGCTGCAGCGCAGGGCTGCCGAATGCCTTGCCCAGATCATCAGTCTGCACCAGGCGTGCCGATGGCGTGATGCGCCGGATCGCCCGCATCGACAACGCAACGGCCTGGCATTGAATGAACAGTGCGCGCAGCATGGTGGCATTATCGCGTCCGTGCGGATACCAGTGCCCGTACAAGCCGCTGAAACGGGCAGTGGTCAGCGGTTCGTTTACGGGCGTAAACAGCTCAAGCCACGGATAGCGCGCTGCAACATGCGCGGCATGGCGTGCCAGCAGTTCGGGGAAAGCGGGATCGAGAAGATTGGTATAGCGCGGTCCGCTGCCGTGATGCACCAGCCCGGCGATCGGTGTGATCCCCAGCGCGCGCAACCGCGCCAGCCGCGAGTCATGCCAGCGCCAGTCAGGCAGGTCTGGATGGTCGGGCGCGATTGTTTCCCACAGTACCGGATAGCGTAGCGTCTTGATGCCGAGCGCAGCAATCGCATCCAGGTCTTCAATACGATCGGTGTGGCCGGTTTCCGCAATCTGGTTGCGGAAATGATCACGCATACGCGCTACGGTGCACTCCAATCCCCCCCACAATTCAAGCGGCGGCCGGGCCAGCCGCATATCCAAAACAATTGATTCCATGAAATCCCCACGGTTAGTCTTTGCAGCAAGTTTCTTCAAGCGGGAAGCGATGCGTCAAAACAATGCAAAAACCGCGCCGGACGGAGAAATTTCTTGGTAAATCGCACCGTTTTTCATCGGCAGCACCATACCCCCAGTAACAAATTGTTGTATTTGAAACTCTTCCTCTGGTATGCTGCGCGGCACTTTCATCAAATTGTGCAATTGACATGATGTAAGACAAAGACTGCAGTTTGGTTTTAGGGTTTTCAGCTCCCTTCCGCCAATCAAGTCTTGAAAGTGCATTGCAAATTATTTCCTGACAATGCCGACTTCCGAAACTGTTCGCATGCACGCAGCTTAACTGCACGGACTAACAATGCCCGTCATGGCATGCCTGCGACAAATAACAAGTAATTTGCCCCTGCTTGCCAAAGCAGCCGCAGAAAAGCAATGAAAAAACACACCTCGACCTTCCGTGTCCTCACGGATGCTACTGCCTCATCGACTCAACGTCCGCGCCTGCACAGAGCCTTTGCACTCATCCTGTGCCTGTTCGCCATGCTGTGCGTTTCGGTTCCCTCTCTTGCCGCCCACAGAATCACAGGAGCGGCTATCCGGTATCAGCCTTATCCCAACTACTACGATATCGGCGGATACACCACTACGCCTTATGCAGCAGCTCAGGCATACATGAACAAAGGGTATTGCCATTCCAGCTCGTATCAAGCCTCCTGCCAGGTCACCAAAGCTACCTCTGCCATTACTTGCAATGGCGGTTGCGGGATTTACTGGACAGCCGAATACACCTATATGTGGCATGACCCCAATGGACAATACCCCGATCAAGGTCCATATACAGGCCAGCTATCTGCGGGAAGTTTAGTCGGTTGCCCAACCGGTTATTACCTGCACATGGATTCACAGACCACTTATTGCTGGGCCGATGACCGCACCCCCAACATCAACAAGAACAAAGGCTCCTGCCCGGCAGGACAATGCTGCGGCGTAGGCAACCCGATCATGCCAGCCATCGGCAATAAATACCAGATCGAGACTGACTACCGCAGCGCAGGCGCTGCATCCCTTACTCTGCGCCGCTACTACAACAGCATCGGCACGAGCCCTCTTTCATCCCTCGGCGTCAACTGGCGTCATGAATATGACCGCTCCATCGGGATCGGCACAGCGCAAGGGCAGACTGCGGCTGCTGCACTTGATGCCAGCAGCAGCTATGTCTTTCCCGCTCCGGTAAGACAAGACCCTAATGCCTCCACCTCGGGAATTGCCGTTCCCATGACGCCCTCGGTGGCCGTTTCTCGTGCCGACGGCAAAGTTCTCTATTTCAGTTTGCTTAACGGCAAATGGACTGCCGATGCCGATGTCGCCGACCAGCTTGTGCAACTGACCGACAGCACCGGCAAAATCACTGGCTGGCAATACACTGCCAGTCCTAATGACGAAGTTGAAACCTACGACGCCAATGGCCGGCTGCTTTCCATCACCAACCGAGCTGGCCTGACACAGACCCTCGCTTACGACCAACAGGGCCGCCTGAATTCCGTCACAGATGGGTTCGGACATGCTCTCGTGTTCGCCTATGGCGCTTCCGGTCGCCTCACCACGGTCACCGATCCTGCGGGCGGAGCCTACCAATTCGAATACGACGGCCCCTCCGGCAACTGCACCTCTACCGTGTGCAACAACCTCACCGCCGTCACCTACCCGAACGGCAGCAAGCGCATCTACTGGTACAACGAATCGAGCTTCACCGGCAGCCGGAATCTCGCACATGCGTTAACCGGCATCACCGACGAGAACGGTGCCCGCTTTGCCACCTACACCTACGATGTCAACGGCAACGCCATCTCCACCGAACATGCCGGCGGCATTGAAAAATACAGCGTCGCCTATCCCCAGCAATACGCGCAAAGCACTGTCACCGACCCGCTCGGCACCACCCGCGCCTACAACTTCCAAACCGTCCAGGGAGTCGTGCGACATAGCGGCCTCAGCCAGCCTGGCGGAAGCGGATGCAACGCC
>DASVLY010000100.1:0-3718 GCA_036384635.1 Noviherbaspirillum sp.
GTCGAGATCTTTTAGCCTTCAGGGGTCGTGCAACGGCGGTTGTGACAATAATGCGGACATGGCAAGATGCTCGGTAACGGGAGCCGGTCGTGCGCCCCGGCCCGATTTTTTCGTCCATCTTTTTTCCGGAGGCAAACGTGCCAGGTTTACTCTCCCATGTCGACCGTGACGGGCTTCTCGAATACTCGGTGGTTTATACGGACCGTGCAGTCAACCATATGTCGCAACTCTTTCAAGGAGTGATGAGGGATGTTTCCGGCACGCTGAAAAAGGTGTACGGCGCGAAATCGGCTGTCGTTGTCCCCGGCAGCGGCACCTTCGGGATGGAAGCGGTAGCCAGGCAGTTCGCGACGGATAAAAAGTGCCTGGTGATTCGCAATGGCTGGTTCAGCTTCCGCTGGTCGCAGATTCTGGAAATGGGCCGCATTGCGTCGGATACCATCGTTCTCAAGGCACGCCCGGTCGAAGCCGGGAGGCAGGCCACCTATGCGCCGGCGCCGGTCGAGGAAGTGGTTGCAGCGATCAACAAGAACAAGCCCGATCTGGTGTTTGCGCCGCATGTGGAAACGGCGTCCGGCATGATGCTGCCTGACGATTATTTGCGTGCGGTAGCCGATGCCGTGCATGCGGTCGGCGGCATGTTTGTGCTGGACTGTATCGCATCGGGTGCGATCTGGGTCGATATGCAAGCCGCTGGCGTCGATGTGCTGATCAACGCGCCGCAAAAGGGATGGAGCGCCTCCCCCTGCTGTGCGCTCGTGATGTTGAGCGCGCTGGCGCGGGAAAGAATCGAATCGACCACGAGCACCAGTTTTGCATGCGACTTGCGCAAGTGGCTGCAGATCATGGAAGCATACGAGAACGGCGGATTCGCGTATCATGCGACGATGCCCACGGACGGACTGGTAACGCTGCGCAACGTGATGAAGGAAATCGAGGGATACGGCTTTGACACGGTACGCGCGCGACAGCAGGAGCTTGGAAACCGGGTACGTGCGCTGCTGGCGGGCAAAGGGATAAAAAGCGTCGCGGCCAAAGGTTTCGAGGCGCCCGGCGTGGTGGTCAGTTACTGCGACGATGAGGGCGTGCGATCCGGCAAGAAGTTCGCGGACGCCGGCTTGCAGATCGCTGCCGGCGTGCCGTTGCAATGCGATGAACCGGAGGATTTCAAGACCTTTCGCATCGGCTTGTTCGGCTTGGACAAGCTGCAGCATATCGACCGTACCGTCGGCACGCTCGCCGGCGCCTTGGAACGCATCTTCTGAGGAAGAGCGAAGAATGCGCGAGGACCCCTCCGTTCCTCGCGCCGCTTCTTACTTGCTGGTGCCCGACGAGGTGCCGCCGCCGGCAGCACTGCCGGACTTGCCGCCACCCGAACTGCCGCTGGCCGCCCCCCCGGTCGAAGTTGCGGTCGTGGCCAGTGCTTGCTTGAGCGCGTCGGAGTGCTGATTGCGCACCTTGCCATTGATGACATCCGCCGCCGCTACCCTCTGGCCGTAATAAGCGCTGGTCTCATCCTCGTTATACCGGATATCGTTGACGCCGATCGCCGCGCTGCCGAACAGCCCCTTGGTGCCGGACCATGCAACGATATCGCCCGCGCCGGCAGAACCTTGCGCGATTTTCGACCAATCGATAATCGTCAGTCCGGCATCAGCACTCAACGTGAAATTGTTCTTCTGCATGAAACTGTTAATCGCCTTGTCGTTATTCAGCACGAACGCGATCGGGCCGCCCTCGGCACCGGCTTGCAGCCCCACATTGATGCCGCCAATGTTATAGAAGGCCGGCTCGCTCCAGCGGTTACCGTGCTTGACCAGCAACATGCCCGCGCCGCCGCTGCCGCCAATACCCAATGCAGCGCGTCCGTAATTGGGCACGATAAAAACGCCCTTGGCCTGTTGCAGCAGATTGCCCATGCCGGATTCGGATTCCATCCTGCGCACAACGGCGATAGCATCGTTGACATGCCGCATCGCATTCGTCTCGGCCTTGCTGCTTTGTGTGACGGTGGCGGAGCGTGTGCCAGTGCTGCTGCCGGAACTCGTCGACTGTGCTGTTGCCAAGCCGCTCGAGGAAAGCAATACAAGGGAACAAGCTGTAATAATTACCCGCATTTTGTACTTTTCCGCATTCATTTTTTCATGCTCCTTTCACGTTTTTCACGTTTGTTGCACATCAGACCACGCGCAACGTGCATGGCCGCTCCCAGTGCCGACAGGGGCTGGTCTCGTGAACCATTGTTCCGTTGATTCAGGACATAGCGAAGCAAGCAGCCGCCTTGGGCGCTTCGCTGCGGTTTAATGCAAATGCCGTGCCTTGCCGTTTTCCCGGGAAGGCCGGTGTGGCGGCGGAGAGCGGCCACCATTCGAGAAGAGATGCCGTCTCCCGACGAGAATCTTTTTTACGGCAAACGCCACCCGCCAAAGCCGCTGGATGGATCAAGCGCCATCGGCGCAGGCTCCCCGGTGCGTAACGAATAGCTTTCATAATCGGTCAGGCATATTCGCGCGCTTCGACGGTCGACCCGCACCCAAAATTCCGCCACGCTCCGGCGGCAAAATGTTCTGATCTTTCCATCCGGCTGAACAATGCCCGCGATGATGGCATTGCGGGATGGTTCGACTGTTGCCATCAGGGTTCGCTCGCCTTCCGGTGAAAAGGACTCCAGCACCAAGGCGCCCATTTCCGTTGCAGCGGGAAAAATCACGCCGATCCAGAATGCTTCGTCGTCTGCCACCGGCAACAGGAAACAGTCCGGCTCAGGCATCCGTGCCACGGGCAACGCGCCTAAACTGGACGGCGCGCTTTCCACCACACCGGCGGGAGGAAGCGCAAACCGTTGGAAGGAAACCAGCAATGCGCCAAAGTGCATCCCTGCGGCAGAGGCTTTCCATTGCTGCTCATTCGCCGGCCCCATGCCCTTCCCACTCCTGCCGCAACGATTCCAGCCCCACCGCAGGCACACCAAGCACTTTCGCGCGCCTGGCAGCAAGCTGCGGCTCAACAGGTGCTTTCGCAACGGTGGTGTCGCGGCCTGTTTGAGGCATGGTGGCGAAAGCCATTTGCGCGGGCGGCACAGCAACTCCCGGCCGGTTCGCAGGCTCTTGTCTGAAAATCGTCCTGGCCAGTTCCTCGCGAAATGCCTTTTGCGTCTGCGCCTCATCCAGCCATGTGAAATACGGGGGCATCGTCACCACCGCATGCACCTGCTGCCAGAGCGCTTGCGAGACCAGCGAAGCATTGGCGTGGCTTGCCTTGACGATCATTTGCCAGCTTCGCTCAAACAACGGCGCTCCCGCTATGGGGCACTTGGTACGTAACGCCGGGTCCGGGCATGCGAGTGAAAGCGCCTCCACGTCCGGATGCTCAGTCCCCACCAGATTGCGCAGATTCGGTATGACCGAATTGAGCAGGTCCAATCGATCGCGGCACCCGCGTTTCTGCTCGATCACCAACAAATGCCCGCCGATCATTCCCGCCAACGGATTATCGGATTTCGACAAGAGCAGATCGGTCAATGTCTTATTCATGACAGGGCGCTCATCGGCCAGTGCAATACGCGCCTCTTCCAGCAACGTGTCCTCGGCAGTTCCCCAGGGTGCGCCGCAGCGGCGCATGAGCAATGAAATGCG
This sequence comes from Noviherbaspirillum sp., assembly GCA_036384635.1. Taxonomy (GTDB): domain Bacteria; phylum Pseudomonadota; class Gammaproteobacteria; order Burkholderiales; family Burkholderiaceae_D; genus Noviherbaspirillum. The sequence continues at coordinate 3,636 of DASVLY010000100.1, forward strand.
CGCACGTCTGGCGGCGTCCGCCGCATCCAGCCGGTACAAGAGATACACCTCCATTCTCCAGCCGCCGGATGGCAATACCAGGC
>DASVLY010000101.1:0-9572 GCA_036384635.1 Noviherbaspirillum sp.
GGAAACCTTGTACGAGTTCTGGTCGAACTTGCCGCCCGCATGCAGCTCGGTCATCACGATTTCGGCGGCGCTGCGCTTCGGGTCGTGCTTGTCGTCCCACTTGATGCCGGTCGGGATGCCGCGGCCGTTGTCGGTGATCGAGATCGAGTTGTCGGAATGAATGGTGACGTGGATTTCGGTGCAGTGGCCGGCCAGGGCTTCGTCGATCGAGTTGTCGAGCACTTCGAATACCAGGTGATGCAAGCCTGTGCCGTCCGAGGTGTCACCGATATACATGCCGGGGCGCTTGCGCACCGCTTCCAGTCCTTCGAGGATCTGGATCGAAGATGCGCCGTACTGGCTTTGTTGCGGTTGGAGATTTTCTTGAGGGATCGCGGACATGGCTGCCTTCTGATAAAACGAAATACGACTTCCAAAAATATGGCAAAGGGGCGCGCTTTACCTACAGCGGCCCCCTTGTCCGATTGCTTCCGATGCAATTCAAATCCGCATCGGCATCACGACGTATTTGAAATCGTCGTTATCCGGCACGGTAATCAACGCCGATGAATTGGCGTCGCCCAATGCGACGTTCACGTTGTCGCACTTGAGGTTGTTCAGCACGTCGAGCAGGTAGGTGACGTTGAACCCGATGTCGACGCTGTCGCCGCCGTAATCGATTTCGAGTTCTTCCACCGCTTCTTCCTGATCGGCGTTGGTCGAGCTGATTTTCAGGCTGCCAGGGCTGATGATGCAGCGCACTCCCTTGAACTTATCGCTGGTCATGATCGCCGCACGCTGCAATGCGTGCAGGAGCGTTGCGCGGTCGATCGTGAAGTTGTTCTTGTAGCCCTTCGGGATCACTCGCGTGTAGTCGGGGAATTTGCCTTCGACCAGCTTCGAAATCAGCTCGATCTCGGCGAAGCCCAGTTTGACCTGGTTGCTCGCGATTTCCAATTCGACCGGGTTTTCCAGGTCTTCCAGAAGGCGTTGCAACTCCAGAATCGTCTTCCGGGGAATGATCACTTCCTGGCGCGTGAAATTCTGGTCGGTCTCGACCTGGCAGAACGCAAGGCGGTGGCCGTCGGTCGCGACCGCAATCACGTTCTTGCCGTCGACCACCAGGAGCAGACCGTTCAGGTAATAGCGGATATCCTGCTGCGCCATCGCGAAGTGCACCATGTTGAATAGATGCTTCAAGGTCTTTTGCGGCAGCGTGACTTTCGCGTTGTACTGCTCGGCTTGCGCGACCGTCGGGAATTCTTCGGCGGCCAGCGTCTGCAGCGCGAAACGCGATTTGCCGGACTGGATCGTCATGCGCTTGTTCGCAAGCGAGAGCGACACGTCGCCAAAGTCCGGCAGCGCGCGCAGGATGTCCAGCAGCTTGCGCGCTGCGACGGTGGTGGCCGCCGATTCGGGGCCGCTGCCGACGTCGGCGTGGGTGGTGATCTGCACTTCGATGTCGGTCGACAGGAAAGACACTTTTTCGCCTTCCTTGCGAATGAGGATATTGGCCAGAATCGGCAATGTGTGCCGACGCTCGACAATACCGCTCACAATCTGCAAAGGCCGGAGTAGCGTGTCTCGTTGGGTTTTAACCAATTGCATGCTTTTATCCTTGTAGTAATCGAATTGAGACGATGCTGAGGTACTGATTTTCGAGGAAAAGGCCGGTCTGAAAAAGCAAACGCAAACCGGGTAAAGCAAACCTCTATTTTGACAGAAAAGGGGCCTTTCCAAGGAAACTAAGTGAGGTTTTTTGCCTTCTTTGCAAGACGGCCCGGCATCATTTCTTGCTGGTCAGGGGCTGACCGGCCTGGCGGCGGCAGGCGGTAAGCAGGGCGTCCGCTTCGGGCCGCCCTGCCTAATTTTCGATCAGTCTGCGCCGGTCAGTTATCCACAAGCCGATAGGCAGCATCACCCCTTCAAGGTCTGCTCCAGCACGTGCAGTTCGTGGTTGATTTCCGGACTCTTGGCGCGGTCGGAAGCGATCTTGCGTACTGCGTGCAAAACAGTCGTGTGATCGCGCCCGCCGAACAATTCTCCGATTTCCGGCAAGCTCTTTTGCGTGAGCTCCTTGGCAAGGTACATCGCGATCTGTCGCGGCCGGGCGATATTGGCCGGCCGTTTCTTGGAGTACATATCGGCGACTTTGATGTTGAAAAAGTCGGCGACCGTCTTCTGGATGTTCTCGACCGAAATTTGCCGGTTTTGCACGGAAAGCAAGTCTTTCAATGCTTCCTTGACAACATCGATCGTGATGTCTTTCCCGTGAAAACGCGAGTACGCAAGGATCTTGCGCAACGCGCCTTCCAGTTCGCGCACGTTCGAGCGCAGGTGTTTGGCAACGAAAAACGCGACGTCATCCGACAGTGCCGCGCCTTCGGAGGATGCCTTCTTGAGCAGAATAGCCACCCGCATTTCCAGCTCCGGCGGTTCGACCGCGACCGTCAGGCCGGAGTCGAAACGGGAAATCAGCCGGTCGTCCATGCCCGTGATTTCCTTCGGATAGGTATCGCTGGTGATGATGATTTGTTTCTTGGCCGCAATCAATGCTTCGAACGCATAGAAGAATTCCTCCTGCGTGCGGCTCTTGCCGGCAAAGAACTGGATATCGTCGATCAGCAACATATCAAGCGAATGGTAATAACGCTTGAAGTCATCGAAACCTTTTCGTTGGTAAGCGGTCACTACGTCGCGAACGTACTGTTCTGCGTGGATGTAGCGGATGCGAACATTCGAATTCTCGGACAGCAACTGATTGCCGATTGCATGGATCAAATGGGTTTTGCCAAGGCCGACGCCGCCGTAGAGGAACAGCGGGTTGTAGGAAATGCCGGGATTGTTGGCGACCTGGATCGCCGCTGCGCGCGCCAATTGGTTGGCCTTGCCGGTCACGAAGCTCTCGAAGGTCAGCGCCTCGTTGATCTTGCTCTGCTCGCGGCGGGGGCTCGGCTCCATCGCCACCATATCGCCCCGTTCCCGGGCTTCCGGCATGCTGGCCGCGCCGCTGGTGTTGGTTATTGCAACGGCAGGCGCTGCCGGTTTTTTCGCGCCGTTGATGCGCGGATCGAGCACGAACTGCACATCAATCGGCTCCTGCCAGTATTCCGCCGCCAATGTGGTGATACGGCTGGCGAACTGGGTTTTTACCCAATCCAGCTTGAAGCGGTTCGGTGCGGCAATGCGCAAGCGTCCATCTTCAAAATCAAGCGGTACAAGCGGCTTGATCCAGGCGCTGTATTGTTGAGGCGTAAGCTCGCGCTCAAGCAGAGCGGAACAGGTCTGCCAAAAATCTTCCATGAATTTTTCTAGTAAGGGGGGTGCGGCAACGGGCACAGCGCTCTTGCATCCACAAACAGCCTTCCTCCGGCAGTCCGCGCGTACGGCCCGGACTTGAGGAGGTCTTGTGACGGTCTGTACAGGGATGCCGTAGCGGTGTTTCCTGGGAGGTGCAATCCGCACGGGACGGCTATTCTATACCCGGCCAGAAGAGTTATCCACAGGCTGCGTCATTTTTCCGACATAAAAAATTGCTTGCAAATGTGGATAATTTGGGCGTAGGCAAGGCATTGCCTGTCTTTCATCATTTCCGCGAAGGCGGGAATCCATGTTGCAACGTTTGATTTAACGGCTCATGCATCTTTGTCTTCGCGGAAGGCGCGAATGTCCCTAAGTAATTGACACACAAGCAGATTTCAGTGTCTAATTGCGGGTTCACTGCCTGTCGCGTTTTGTGCGTACAAAACAAGAGTGGGCTGATGTGATGATCCAACCCATTTTTGCTCATTAGCGAGAACAACATGAAACGTACTTATCAACCTTCCGTCGTCCGCCGCAAGCGCACCCATGGTTTCCGCGTACGCATGGCAACCCGCAGTGGCCGCGCTGTGCTCAATGCACGCCGCGCCAAAGGCCGCAAGCGCCTGGCTGTCTAAGCCTGGCTCCGTACCTGCTGCTGGCGTGAGCGAAGAGTATTCACGCGACCGGCGTATCGTAAAAACGGATGATTTTTCATCCGTTTTTCGTTTGCGGCCTGTGCAGCGCAGCGCGCATTTCGTGCTGTATGCGCGCAACAACCAGTTGGCACACGCACGGCTGGGCATCATCGCCGCCCGGCGTTTCGCGCCGCGCGCAGTCACGCGCAATATGATCAAGCGCATCACGCGAGAGCTGTTCCGCAAATCTTCCCTGCCGCCGATCGACTGCATCGTCCGCCTGTCCAAACCCGTGAATTCCAGGCTCGAACCGGCGTCTTCCTCCAGCCTCAAAGCTGAATTGCGTAAGGAAATCGCGCAATTGCTGCACTCGCAAAGCGAAGGAATGCGCCGATGAAAACACTGTTACTGCTGTTGTTGCGCGCTTACCAGCTCGCGGTCAGTCCGTTTCTCGGGCAGAATTGCCGCTTCTATCCGACCTGTTCCAATTATGCGGTCGAAGCGGTGCGCGAACACGGCGCGGCCAAGGGCGGCTGGCTCGCAGTCAAACGCTTGTGCAAATGCCATCCATGGCATCCGGGCGGAATCGATCCGGTGCCGAAGAAATCCGATACCTTGGCTGTTGCCTCATGCAGCTGCCATCACCACTGAATCCCTGATCTCTCTACATAACACTTATGGATATCCAACGTACCGTTCTGTGGGTTGTGTTCTCGTTGTCGCTTTTGCTGTTGTGGGACAACTGGATGCGCTATAACGGCAAGCAGTCGATGTTCTTTCCGGCGCCGGTGTCACATGTGAAACCGGCACCGGCGGGCGGCGCATCCGCAAAATCGGAGGTGCCGCAGGCCAGCGCCGTCGGCACCCTCAATACCGCCAACGTGACCGCCGCGCCGGCCGCCCCCGTCAAGGGCGAAATCATCACGATCACCACCGATGTGATCAAGGCGGACATCGATACCGCCGGCGGCAAGTTGACACGCCTCGAACTGCTCAAGCACAAGGACAGTGCCGATCCGGCCAAAAACGTAGTTCTGTTCGATGCGGAACCGGGCCATGTCTATCTCGGCGAAAGCGGCCTGATCGGCGGTCCCTATCCGAACCACACCTCGGGCTTTACAGTCGCAAAACCGGGGCCGCGTACTTTTGACGGTAATAACGAAGTGCAGTTGGTACTGGAATCGGAACAGGGGGGCGTCAAGCTGATCAAGACCTACACGTTCAAGCGCGGCGATTACACGGTCGACATCAAGCATGAAGTGACCAACAATAGCGGTGCTCCGGTCGCTCCGTCACTGTATCTGCAACTGGTACGCGACGATAGTAAAACGGAAGGTGAATCGCGCTTCTACAGCACCTTCACCGGCCCGGCGGTGTATACCGACGCCGAAAAATTCCAGAAGATCGCTTTCAAGGACATCGACAAGGGCAAGGCCGAACACGTAACCAAGGCCGACAACGGCTGGATTGCGATGGTGCAGCATTACTTCGTGTCCGCCATCATCCTGCCGGAAAAGGCACAGCGCGAAATCTTCACGAAGAAGATCGATGCGAACCAATATGCGGTCGGTACCATCCTGCCGCTAGGCACGATTGCACCGGGAGCGACGGCTGCCGTCGATTCCCGCTTGTACTCCGGCCCGGAAGAGTCTGCGGCCTTGGAAAAGGTCGCGCCGGGTCTGGAACTGGTGAAAGACTATGGGCGGCTGACCATCATCGCCAAGCCGATCTTCTGGCTGATGAATCAGATCCACAAGGTGCTGGGCAACTGGGGCTGGACCATCATCGCGCTGACGGTGCTGATCAAGCTCGCGTTCTTCCCGCTGTCGGCAGCCAGTTACCGCAGCATGGCGAAGATGAAGACGGTCACACCGAGGATGCAAGCGATCCGCGAGCGCTACAAGTCCGATCCGCAAAAAATGAACCAGGCGATGATGGAGCTGTACAAGACCGAGAAGATCAACCCGCTCGGCGGCTGTCTGCCGATCGTGGTGCAAATCCCGGTGTTCATCTCGCTGTACTGGGTGCTCCTGGCCTCTGTGGAGATGCGTAATGCGCCGTGGCTGGGCTGGATTCATGACTTGGCCTCGCCCGATCCGTACTACATCCTGCCGGTCGTGATGGCAGTGTCGATGTTCATCCAGACCAAGCTCAACCCGACGCCGCCGGACCCGGTGCAGGCGAAGGTGATGCTGTTCATGCCCATCGCGTTCTCGGTGATGTTCTTCTTCTTCCCGGCGGGCCTCGTGCTGTACTGGGTGGTCAACAACATCCTGTCGATCGCGCAGCAGTGGGTGATTACGAAAAAGATGGAAGGCGGAAAACCGGCCTGAGCTGTTGATTGGCGATGGATTGCAGTCTGTTGCCTTATTGCAAAAAAAGCCCGTGAGATTCCTGCACGGGCTTTTTTTATTGCTTGGAAAAGTGCTTCCCTCGTTAAAATGAACTTCATGAATTACGACTCTTCTCCGATCGCCGCGATTGCCACCGCCCCCGGACGCGGCGGCATTGGCGTGGTGCGCATCTCCGGCAAGGATATTCGCTCAGTGATGCAGGCTGTGTGCGGCACCACGCAGTTGCAGCCGCGCTATGCAACCTATCTGCCATTCAGGAACGAAGACGGCAGCGCGATCGACCAGGGCATTGCGATCTATTTCAAGGCGCCGCATTCGTACACTGGCGAGGACGTGCTGGAGCTGCAGGGGCACGGCGGGCCGGTGGTGATGCAGATGCTGTTGTCGCGCTGTCTGCAAGCCGGCAAGGAAATCGGCTTGCGCGTTGCGCAACCGGGCGAATTCACGCACCGGGCATTCCTGAACGACAAGCTGGACCTTGCGCAGGCGGAGGCGGTTGCCGACTTGATCGAGGCATCGACCGAAGCGGCGGCAAAGTCGGCATCGCAATCGCTGTCGGGCATCTTCTCGAAAACCATCCGTGATCTGGTCGACAAGGTGATCCATTTGCGCATGCTGGTGGAGGCGACGCTGGATTTTCCGGAAGAGGAAATCGATTTCCTGGAAAAATCGGATGCCTGCGGCCAGCTGGAGAAGATCCGCGCCAATCTCGGTGAGATTTTTGCCGAAGCGGCACAGGGTGCATTGCTGCGTGAAGGCCTGAACGTAGTGCTGGCCGGACAGCCTAATGTGGGCAAGTCGTCGCTGTTGAATGCGCTGGCCGGCTCGGAAGTAGCGATCGTTACGCCCATTGCCGGCACCACGCGCGACAAGGTGATCGAGACGATCCAGATGGAAGGCGTACCGCTCAATATCATCGACACTGCCGGCATCCGCGACGCCGGCGACGAAGTTGAGCGTATCGGTATCGAACGCACCTGGGGAGAGGTGCGCAAGGCAGATGTGATCGTGCATCTGCTCGATGCGAGCCGCGGCCCGACGCGCGCCGATGAAGAGATCACGCAACGCTTTCCAGAGAACGTGCCGGTGCTGCGAGTGTGGAACAAGATCGATGTGTCGGGCCACAAGCCGGCAGTGGACCGCATGCCGGATGCCACCCACATCTACCTGTCGGCGACCGAGCGGCGCGGCGTCGATTTGCTGCGTGTTGAACTGCTGCGTGCGGCCGGCTGGCAGCAAACCGGCGAATCGCGCTTTCTCGCGCGCGAGCGCCACCTGTTGGCACTGAAAGCTGCGCGCGAACACTTGGATCTGGCGGCGCAATATGCGGCCAAGGATAGCCAGGTCAGTGACCAGGCGCTCGACCTGCTGGCCGAAGAGCTGCGGCTGGCGCAGGAGCGCTTGAACAGTATCACAGGCGAGTTCACCTCTGACGATTTGCTCGGCGTGATTTTCAGCCGGTTTTGCATAGGAAAGTAAGCGAAATCTCCAATGCAAATACGCTTGGCGGCCCGTCACCATTCCCTGAATGGGATTGGGGAGGGCCGTGCCTTGCATCGCACCGCTATTTCGACGACATCAGCTTCGACTTCCGGATTGCGCGCTTTCTCGCCTCGACCACCGCTTTGAGCGCGATTGCCAGCATCTCCATGCGCCGTTGCGCTGACATGACTTTTGTGGTCAGGCCGTAAGCGCGCACCGCCTTCTCCAGGTTACGGAGCGCGCGCAGTTCTTCGTGGTATTGATCGTCAAGCATTGGTGCTGGCCTCGACAGGAAGGAAGCAAAAGTTCATACCCGCCTCTAGACCATGATTTTTGGGAATTGTTCCTCTGAAGAAATCATGCTGTCGATTAAATTTCTTTGCAGGAACTGAACGCCGTGAAGCTGCCACCCAATCATGTGTTGAGCAACTTCACAAGAAGGCAGCTCGTTTGGAGGAGGCAAAATGGTCACCGCATTGATTTCTTTACTGGCCGTGCTGATTCTCGGGACGGTGACAGGCAGCTTCATTCTGGCATTGATCAAGCTGGATGAGATCGACGAGATTTCATCATGAAACCTGCTTTGATTTTCAGCAAAGGAAAAATTTCCTTTAAGATCATGTGGTTAAGAAATATTATTCATGGTTATCCACAGAATTGATCACAGTAAATGTGGGTAAATAAAAGATGCGTTGCAGCAGCAAAATGCCATGCTTATGGGATGGGCGAGGAGCGATTTCTTCGATATATTGAAGACGTTTCCTCCAGTTCTTCGTGAATCGGATTGACCCGCGCTCTGCAAAGAGGGCGGGTTTTTTTATGTCCGAAGCGTCAAGGGGGCCGTATCTGAGTCTGCTGATTTCGCACGGTCTCCCTTATGCATCTCATGCTTCAAACTCGGCCAGAAGCCGATGGGCGAGTGCCTTGGCCTCTTCCAGCGCTTCTTGCGGGCTATCGGATGCGGTATTGACGGTATGCTCGGCCTCATCCGTACTGCCATCGGCGTCGGTTGCGCGGCTGATCATTACTACGCCGCGGTATTTGCCGTTCGCGACTTCCTGAATATCGGCCTGTGCGACCCAGTTTGCCTTGGTATATTTCACGGCTGCCATAGCGACTCCTGCAGGTGATTTTTCGCTAGGACTATGGAAAGGGCAAGACGTTCTCCGCCGCTGCCGCTCAGGCTGCCTTGATTTTCATCATACGGAAAATTCCCTTGTGAATCATGAGGATAGGCAATGTTATTCTCACTTATCCACAAAGTTGGCCACAGTAAATGTGGGCAAATCAAAGTCTCTTCGCACGCACTTTCGCGATCGATGCTTCCACCGAACGCAACAGGGTTTCCGGATGAAACGGTTTGACGATATAACCGCTCGCCCCATGCTGAACTGCTTCCATTACGGTTTCTCGGTCATTGTTGCCGGTGACCATCAATACCTCGGTGTCCGGCGCCTGCTGCTTGATGCGTTTTAGCACCTCCACACCGCTCAGGTCGGGCATCATGATATCCAGACAGACAATGTCCGGCTGCAGCTTTTCGACCAATGCCAATCCGATCTGTCCTTTTCCGGCCTCGCCGAGCACATGATATTTGTTGGCCGTCAGAACATGCCGCATCATTGAACGGTTGATATCGTTGTCGTCGATGATCAGGAAGGTAATGCCGGCAAGAGGGGACATGATCAATCCTCCTTTTATCAGGTGGGGGATGCGACACGTTCAAAGTGCGTCATCGTCACTGAATTGCTGCGCAATCGACGCAAACGATGCCTCGATTTCCAGGAAGGCGTCGAGGATGTCGGGATCGAAATGGGTG
>DASVLY010000102.1:0-1786 GCA_036384635.1 Noviherbaspirillum sp.
GCGCTGTCTGCCGAAGGTCGTAGCTCGGCGACCACCTTGCTCAGCACCAGCGTGTTGCGCTGGATGCACTCCGACACGGATGGAACCATCGATCCGGACAAACGCAAGCTACTCGGCTTCACCGACAATCGCCAAGACGCATCGCTGCAGGCAGGCCATTTCAACGATTTCGTCTTCGTCACCTTGTTGCGCGGCGCGACCTATCGCGCACTGCGCGAGGCAGGGAGCGATGGCCTCTCTGATAGCACGCTGGGTGCGGCGGTTCGTGCGGCGCTAGGATTCGATCAGGAACTTGCACGCGACGAGGCTCCTGAAGAAAGCCAGCGCCGGGAGTGGATGCAGGATCCTGCCGCTATCGGGCGCGATTTGGCCGACGCCCGCGAGGCTCTGCGTTTCGTATTGGCCTACCGCACCTGGTACGACCAGCGTCGTGGTTGGCGTTACACCAATCCGAACCTGGAAGAGCTTGGCTTGTTGCGCGCCGAGTACCAAGACCTGCCGGCCTTGTGCAGCAATGCAAGCGCATTTGCCGATGCGCCACCTTTGCTGCGTCATGCCTCGCCCGAAGTGCGCCAAAACGCTTTCCGCCTGTTGTTCGATTACATGCGCAAGGGGCTGGCAGTTGATGCCGCCGCACTCGATCCACAAATGCTTCCCCAGCACCGCGATGAAGCGTTGCGGCTGCTACGTGACCCATGGGGTATTGCCCGTGAGGAACGGCTTCTGGGGTGGCGTTGGTTGTTCCTCAGGCCACCGCCTTTGCAGAATCAGCGAGGCAGGAACGAAGAACAGATCCTGCGCGGCGGCCTGCAAACCCAGCTCGGCAAAGCCCTTCGCGACTCCCAACTATGGCATGACGCCCATGCCGGCTCACTCAGCAGCAGGGAATATCAAGCGCTGTTCGAGGCAATGATCCGCGCCGCCCAGGCAGCCGGCTTCATCCGTCGCGATGAGCACACCTTGTTCAATGCCCCGGGTTTTCGTCTCAATGCCGGGCGCATCCGCCTGCTTGCCGGCGATGGCGGCGGCAAGCGTGCCAATGACTTTTTCATCGCCCAGTATCAGGCCGTTGCCGATGTGCTTGCCCAGCGCGACCGGTCGCTGTTCGGGCTTGAAGCCCGTGAGCACACTGCCCAGGTGGACGCGGAACTACGCGCTTTGCGCGAAATCCGCTTCCGCTTTGGCGAATCGGAGCAGGTGCGGCTGGCTGCGGAGCTGAAGGACGATGCCCGCCAATTGGGCGAGTCCAATCGTTTCCTGCCGGTGATGTTCTGCTCGCCGACCATGGAGTTGGGCGTGGACATCTCCGCACTCAATGCCGTCTACCTGCGCAACGTACCGCCCACGCCCGCCAACTACGTGCAGCGTGCCGGGCGCGCTGGACGCAGTGGCCAGGCTGCGCTGGTGGTGACGTACTGCGCCGCTCGTAGTCCGCACGACCAGTATTTTTTCCGCAATCCGGCCGGCATGGTGCATGGCGTGGTCCGGGCACCGCTGTTGGATCTGGCGAATGAAGCCCTGATCCGCAGCCACCTGCAGGCCATCTGGCTGGCTGCCACCGGACAAGCGCTGGAAAGCTCCATTGCCAAGGTCGTCGATCCCGGTTTGCCGAGTGCCCCGGTGCGCAGCGAATTGGCTGAAGCCATGCACGTCGCCGCGGCAACGACATCCGCCACCACTCGTGCTACCCACATCTTGGAGGCGATGGCCGAGCATCTTGGAGGTGACCAAGCCCCCTGGTATCCAGGAGCGTCGGCATACGCACAGCAGGTGGTTGCCGCAGCAC
>DASVLY010000103.1:0-4797 GCA_036384635.1 Noviherbaspirillum sp.
AGGCTACCGAAAGCCACGCTTCGAGGCGAAATATGCTGCCGGCAATCATTCCGGCCAGCGCCCGGTCACTGAGCGTCGCGAACAGAGTCGGCGCAACCAAGTAGCCTACTGTCCACAGGCTTCCAACCCAAAGCGTTGCAATCAGAAGCCGGGCGCGCGCAGAAAACATTATCAATCAGATATAACGGACTTCAAGGACTTCGTACTCGCGCACGCCCGACGGTGCGTTCACTTCGACCACATCGCCCGCATATTTACCGATCAATGCACGCGCAATCGGAGAAGTAATCGACACTTTCTTCTCTTTCAAGTCAGCCTCGTCCTCGCCGACGATCTGGTAGGTGACCTTTTGGCCGGACTCCAAGTCCTCCAGGTCAACCGTCGACGCGAACACGATGCGGCCTTCCGCATCCAGCACCGCCGGATCGATGATCTGCGCGGCGCCCAACTTGCCTTCCAGTTCGGCGATGCGGCCTTCGATGAAGCTCTGGCGCTCTTTCGCCGCATCGTATTCGGCATTTTCCGACAAATCGCCCTGCGCGCGTGCTTCCGCAATCGCATTGATGACAGCCGGACGATCTTTGGTTTTCAGGCGATGTAACTCTTCCTTCAGGAGTTCCGCGCCGCGCTTGGTGATAGGTACTGTACTCATGTTTTCTATTGATGAAATGAAAACCACAGAGGTCACAAATAGTGCCGGGAAGAACCCGATACCGTTTGTGACCTCTGTGGAAAAGTTAAATTATGGGGTTAGTGTAAGGTTTTATGCAGGCCTTGTAAATCGTAGACATGCAGCTCGTCAAGGTGACGCATGCCTTCAACCGCAGCCTCTGCACCGGCAATTGTCGTATAGGTCGCAGCCCGTGCCAGGAGCGCCGAGGTGCGGATGGCGCGCGAGTCTGTAATCGCCGTGCGTTTTTCCTCGACCGTGTTGATGACCATGACAATCTCGTTGTTTTTGATCATATCGACAACATGCGGGCGGCCTTCGACAACCTTGTTGACCGGCATAACCGGAATGCCGGCCGCGCTGATCGCCGCTGCCGTCCCCTTGGTTGCAACCAGAGTGAAGCCGAGTTCGACCAAGTCCTTCGCCACCTGCACCGCGCGCGGCTTGTCGCTGTTCTTGATGCTGAGGAAGACCTTACCGGATTTCGGCAGCTTCACGCCCGCGCCTAGTTGCGATTTAACGAACGCTTCACCGAAGGTCTTGCCCACGCCCATGACTTCACCGGTCGATTTCATTTCCGGCCCGAGGATCGTGTCAACGCCCGGGAATTTATTGAACGGGAACACCGCTTCCTTGACACTGTAATACGCCGGCACGACTTCCTGCGTGATGCCCTGGCTGTCGAGCGACTGGCCCACCATGCAGCGCGCAGCAATCTTCGCCAGCGGCAGACCGCTCGCCTTCGACACGAAGGGCACCGTGCGTGAGGCGCGCGGATTGACTTCAAGCACATAGATGACGTCTTGCTGCCTGCCCTCCACTTCCCGCTGCTGGATCGCAAACTGTACATTCATCAGGCCAACCACGTTCAAGCCCCTGGCCATGAGCGCTGTCTGGCGCTTCAATTCGGCGATCGTTTCCGGCAGCAGCGAATACGGCGGCAGCGAGCAGGCCGAGTCGCCCGAGTGCACCCCGGCTTGTTCGATGTGCTCCATCACACCGCCGATGAAAGTGCGCGCACCATCGGACAGGCAGTCCACATCGACTTCGATCGCATCGTTGAGGAAGCGGTCGAGCAGCACTGGCGAATCGTTGGAGACCTTGACCGCTTCGCGCATGTAGCGTTCGAGGTCGCGCTGCTCATGCACGATTTCCATCGCGCGCCCGCCCAGCACATAGGACGGACGCACCACCAGCGGATAGCCGATTTCCTGCGCCAGACGCAATGCGTCCTCTTCGGTGCGCGCAGTACGGTTCGGCGGCTGGCGCAGGCCAAGCTCGTGCAGCAGTTTCTGGAAACGCTCGCGGTCTTCGGCCGCATCGATCATGTCGGGCGAGGTGCCGACAATGGGCACGCCGTTGGCTTCGAGATCGAGCGCGAGCTTGAGCAGTGTCTGGCCGCCATATTGCACGATCACGCCATAGGGTTGTTCCTTGTCGACGATTTCGAGCACGTCTTCGAGCGTGAGCGGCTCGAAATAGAGGCGGTCGGAGGTGTCGTAATCGGTGGAGACGGTTTCCGGGTTGCAGTTGACCATGATGGTTTCATAGCCGTCTTCGCGCATGGCCAGTGCCGCATGCACGCAGCAGTAATCGAATTCGATGCCCTGCCCGATGCGGTTCGGGCCGCCGCCCAGCACCATGATCTTTTTTTTGCTGGTCGGCTGCGATTCGCACTCTTCGTCATAGGTCGAGTACATGTAAGCGGTCTTGGTGGCAAATTCGGCGGCGCAAGTGTCGACGCGCTTGTAGACCGGGCGAATGTTCAGCTCGCGGCGCTTGTCTCGCACTGCCTTGTCGGTGGTTTTCAGCAACTTGGCCAGACGACGATCAGCGAAACCCTTTTGCTTCAATTTGAACAGTGTTGCCTTGTCGATCGCATCCAGCGTCTGCTTTTCCAGCCACAATTCAATGTCGACGATCTCCTTGATCTGCACGAGGAACCACGGGTCGATGTGCGTGAGTTGATGCACCTCTTCCAGTGTAAAACCTTGTGCGAAAGCATCGCCGACATACCAGATGCGTTCGGGACCGGGTTCGCCAAGCTGTTCCTCAATCGTCTCGCGGTCCTTGGTTTTCTCATTCATGCCGTCGACGCCGACTTCGAGGCCGCGCAGCGCTTTCTGGAACGATTCCTGGAAGGTGCGGCCAATCGCCATCACCTCGCCCACCGATTTCATCTGGGTGGTCAGGCGGCTGTCGGCGGCCGGAAATTTCTCGAACGCGAAGCGCGGCACCTTGGTCACCACATAGTCGATGCTCGGTTCGAACGAGGCCGGGGTTGCGCCACCGGTGATTTCGTTGCGCAATTCATCCAGCGTGAAGCCGACCGCCAGTTTCGCTGCCACCTTCGCGATCGGGAAGCCGGTCGCCTTCGATGCCAGCGCGGACGAGCGTGACACGCGCGGATTCATCTCGATCACGATCATGCGGCCGTCCTTCGGATTGATCGCGAACTGCACGTTCGAGCCGCCGGTGTCGACGCCGATCTCGCGCAGCACCGCGAGCGACGCATTGCGCATGATCTGGTATTCCTTGTCGGTCAAGGTTTGCGCGGGCGCCACCGTGATCGAATCGCCGGTATGCACGCCCATCGGGTCGAGGTTTTCGATCGAGCACACGATGATGCAGTTGTCCTTCTTGTCTCGGACCACTTCCATCTCGAACTCTTTCCAGCCGATCAAGGATTCCTCGATCAGCAGCTCCGAGGTCGGCGACGCTTCCAGGCCACGCTTGCAGATGGTTTCGAATTCTTCCGGGTTGTAGGCGATGCCGCCGCCGGTGCCGCCCATCGTGAACGACGGACGGATGATAACCGGGAAGCCGATTTCCTTTTGCACCGCCCACGATTCTTCCATCGTATGCGACACGCCGGAGCGCGCAGAGCCGAGACCGATCTTGGTCATCGCGGCCTTGAACTTCGAGCGGTCTTCAGCCTTGTCGATTGCTTCGGGCGAGGCACCGATCAGCTCGCACTTGTATTTTTCCAGCACGCCGTTGCGATGCAAATCAAGCGCGCAGTTCAGCGCCGTCTGACCGCCCATGGTCGGCAGAATCGCATCCGGACGCTCTTTCGCAATGATGCGCTCGACCGCCTGCCAGGTGATCGGCTCGATATATGTGACATCGGCCATTTCCGGATCGGTCATGATAGTCGCCGGATTGCTGTTGACCAGGATGACTTTGTAGCCTTCTTCACGCAATGCCTTGCATGCCTGCGCGCCGGAATAGTCGAATTCGCACGCCTGGCCGATGATGATCGGGCCGGCGCCAATGATCAGAATGCTTTTGATGTCGGTACGCTTAGGCATTTTTATGTTTCTCCATCATCGCCACGAAGCGATCGAACAAGGGGGCGATGTCATGCGGTCCGGGTGATGCTTCGGGGTGCCCCTGGAAGCAGAATGCGGGTTTGTCGGTGCGGGCGAAGCCTTGCAGCGAGCCGTCGAACAGCGACACGTGGGTGACGCGGCAGTTGCCCGGCAGCGTAGCCTGGTCCACTGCGAAGCCGTGGTTTTGCGAGGTGATCATCACTTGTTTGGTGTCGAGATCCTGCACCGGATGGTTCGCGCCGTGGTGGCCGAATTTCATCTTCAGCGTCCTGGCACCGGAAGCCAGGGCCATGATCTGGTGGCCGAGGCAGATGCCGAAGGTGGGGATGCCGCGCTCGATCAATTCACGGGCGGCTGCAATCGCATAGTCGCAGGGCTCGGGGTCACCGGGGCCGTTGGACAGGAAAATGCCATCCGGGTTGAGTGCGAGCGCATCGGCAGCCGATGTCTGTGCAGGCAGCACGGTGACTTCGCAGCCGCGTGCGGCGAGCATGCGCAGGATGTTGCGCTTGACACCGTAATCGAATGCGACAACATGAAATTTCGGACTCGTTTGGCAGCCATAGCCGGAACCGAGCTTCCATTCGGTTTCAGTCCAAACATACCGCTTGGTAGTCGACACGACTTTCGCCAAATCCATGCCAGCCAGGCCAGGGAACGACTTCGCCAGCGCCAGCGCTTCCTCGGTATTCGCTGCCTCGCCGGCCAGGATCGCGCCGTTCTGCGCCCCCTTCTCACGAAGGATGCGTGTCAGCTTGCGCGTATCGATGCCCGCGATGCCGACTACGTTCTGAG
>DASVLY010000104.1:0-3374 GCA_036384635.1 Noviherbaspirillum sp.
AACTTCCTTATCCCGAGCTCAGGTTACATGAACCTCCTTGACATATTGGGACGGATCAAGATGTTTGACCGCTTCGATACTTGTCGAGACTGCGCTAACCGTCCAGCCCGGAAAGTAATTCTCAATGACCAGCCAGAATCCCAGCAGCGTGACCGGATTGTGTGCATTTTTTTTACACAATCCGACATGCCGGCCGACAAGGTATCTATCCTTGGCAGTGCTGCCTGCATGACCTTTCCGCCCCGCAACCAATCGCTGCCCGGCACCGCACGCCACCATTTCAAAAGGAGGCAACAACAGCCAAAACATATTTCGTACTTTCCCGGTCGCACTTATAATGGCGCGTTTCCAGCGAGAAAAGATGAAAAAATCGCTCGCCTCCTTACTGTGCCTGTTCCCTTGATTCAGTTGAACAAACTCTAAGTACCGTGCAATCGGCTAATACATGCAATGAGCGTGGAAGTGCATCCTTCAGAAGCGAAATCGCATACCGCTTGGCAGGTTCCCATAGCGAAATGGGTCGCATGGGGCTGTGACCCTGCACAGGCGCAAACCGCGCCAGATCTCGCCTACATCGAGCCGCTCCTGCGCCGCCGCCTCTCGCCCCTGGCACGCGCGGCACTGCATGCCGCACATGCGTGCTCCCGGCATTGCCGCTCCGTGCGCATGGTCTATGCGTCACGCCACGGTGAACTGAGCCGCACAATTGAAGCACTGCGGAACCTGGCGCGCGGTGAAGTCCTGTCACCGACCACTTTCAGTCTGTCCGTTCTCAATTCGGCAGCCGGCATATTCTCTATCGCCCGCCGTGACGAAGCGCCGGCCACGGCAATTTCCGCAGGACTGGAAACCTTCGGCTTCGGCCTGCTGGAAGCGCTGACCCGCGCCCGCCTCGCCCCTGGCACTCCGGTGCTCTACGTATATGCCGATGCACCTGCCCCGCCGCCGCTGGACCGGCAAACCAATGATCCCATTGGTCCGATTGCGCTCGCCATGCTGATCGACGGCGCCAACGGCGACATCCTGGAAACAACGATGCAGCCATCGGATGGTCCGGCCAGCAATGAACCGCAGGCGCTGGCGTGCCTTGCCGCGCTTAAAGGAACAACAACCCGCTGGACCTCCGGTCATCGGCAATGGCAATGGGGAATGCGCTCCTTATGACCAGTCGTGCAATGCGCACCGCCGTGACGATTTCCTGCTTCATCGCCTTTGGAGCCGGGGGCACCCTTCTTTCCGCGCTGTTTTTCCCTTTGCTCGGCCTGCTGCCGGGCTCTCGCCGGCGAAAGCATGAGCGGGCACGCACCGTCGTCGGATTTTTCTTTCGCCTGTTGATCCGGGTGCTGGAAAAAACCGGATGCATGCGCCTGGAAACTTCCGGGCTGGATCGGCTCGACAATGCGTCGGGCGCCCTCATTCTTGCCAACCATCCGTCCTACATTGACGTGGTAGCGCTCATTTCGGTGATCCCCCATGCCAATTGCGTGGTGAAGGGAGACCTGTGGCGCAACCCGTTCTATTGGAGCATCGTTCGCGCTGCCGGCTACATCAACAATACCTCGCCGGAAGCGGTAATCGAGTCGTGCGCGAAAGTTCTGGAGGCGAAAGAGCCTTTGATCCTTTTTCCGGAAGGCACAAGAACCCCTCCCGGACAAGCGCCGCGATTTCAGCGAGGGGCTGCGCGCGTTGCGCTGCAAGCCAACGCCACCGTGGTACCCGTACTGATCACCTGCGAGCCGCGCACACTGGCCAAGGGGGATCGATGGTGGCTTGCCCCGGAACGTCCTTTTACTTTTCGCATCGAGGTGCGCGAACCCGTACCGACGATCTTTTTCATGCCTGCAGCGGAGAATTCCGCGATCAGCGCACGGCGCTTTACTGAAGCGCTGCAGCAGTATTTTTCTCGTGAGTTGAATGAACATGGATATGCTTGAACTTGAGATCAAGAAACTCATTATCGAGTCCTTGAATCTCGAAGACCTGACCCCCGACGATATTGACAGCCAAGGTGAACTCTTCGGTGACGGTCTCGGGCTGGATTCCATCGATGCCCTGGAACTGGGAATCGTGCTGACCAAGAAATACGGCATCGCTCTTGAGGCCGGCGACTCGCGCACACGCGAATATTTCCGAAGTGTCGCCTCTTTAGCCGAGCTGGTCCGCAGCCATGCGGACATCAACCGCAAAGAGGCATCGGCATGACCGATCAGGAAATTCTGGAAAAATTGCAGGCCATTCTGCAGGACACATTCGAAATCGAACCGGAGCGCGTGCGGCGCGACACCAATCTGTTCACCGATCTGGATCTGGACAGCATCGATGCGGTCGATCTGGCCATTCAGCTGCAGAACCTGACCGGCAAGCGCATCCAGCCTCAGGACTTCAAGGAAGTACGCACCGTTTAAGACGTCATCGGCCAGGTACATCGGCTGCTTGCCGCCTGAAATACCGTTCATGGCGACGCTGCGCCGGCTTGCCAACGGGCTCGCCATCGGTCTTACCCTTGCTTACCCGCCGGCAGTCTATTTCGGTTTGCATGTGGTGCAGCCCCGAGTGCTCGGGCTGCTGCTTTTGTTCGTCCTTCTCCTGCGGCACTGGCAGACGGCAAGGCAATTCGTGGCCGGGATCGAAAGGCCGGAATGGATTGTCTTTGCCGCACTGTGCGGTCTTGCGCTCGGCATCATGATCACCAACCGGGCCGAACTGTTGCTGCTGTATCCCGTTGCAGTGAGCTTTTCACTGCTCTTTGTGTTCGGACGCAGCCTGATTCATCCGCCTTCCATGGTCGAACGCATCGCCCGTCTTTCGGAGCCGGACCTGCCGCCTCAAGGCGTGCGCTATACCCGGCAGGTCACCTGGGTGTGGTGCGGATTTTTTGCGCTCAACGGTGCCATCGCGCTCGCGACCGTCTTTGCATCCCGCGAGTACTGGGCGTTGTACAACGGCCTGGTGTCGTACATCCTGATGGGCCTGCTGTTTGTTATCGAATGGCTGATTCGCGGCTGGATTCGCCGGCGCCACGTTAAACCATGAATTCCCTCTTCCGCCTCCGGATCAAGACGTTGCTGGCCGCTGGCCGTCCCGGCGGCTTCCCTGTGGCCTGTGATGGTGCGCGTGTCGTGCATTGGCACGAGTTCGATCGATTGGTGCAAGCCAGACGCAGGCAAGCGGGTAGCGAACGGCGACGGGTACTGGTTGCAGACAAGACGGCACTCGATTTCCTCGCACACCTGCTCGCTGTCATTGCCGACGACGATGTGGCGGTAATTCCTCCGAATTTTCAGCCGCAGACCCTGCAGTCGTTCACCACGCTGTTGCCACCGGACGGCGTGCCCCGGGCCACACTGGAACTCTATACATCCGGCAGCACCGGG
>DASVLY010000105.1:0-2344 GCA_036384635.1 Noviherbaspirillum sp.
AGCAGCAAACGTCCAGCACGCACTCGCCGACGCGTTGCTTCGTCCATCTTGTTCGACATGTCTGTTCTCCCATACGCACCGAATATTGGTGTAACGCATGAGATCAGATACGGTTGTCATGATTTACGTAAACGTCAATAATAGAGGGTGCTCATGCGAACGAGAAGCCATAGCGATTGATTTTGTTCCAGAATTGATCCCAGCGCTCAGGGGTAAGGACGAGAGAGCGACGAGTTCGACAGTCGTGATCGCGAGCGGAATGCTGCCCCCGTTGCGCCAGACTTCGACAGTCACGGTCGTACCCGGCTTGGTGCCGGCGACAAGACGCGCGAGATCTGCCGAATTTTGCACCGGCTGCCCGTTCAGCGACAACACGATATCGCCTTCACGTATGCCTGCCTCGTCGGCCGGACCGCCCGTTCCCACCATGGACACCAGCGCACCGCGCGGCTCATTCAGACCGAACGAAGCGGCCAGCTCGCGCGTGATCTCCTGCGCCTGGATACCAATGCGGCTGCGCGCGACCTTGCCGGAGGTGCGCAGTTGCTGCGCCACATCCATTGCAATGTCGATCGGGATCGCAAACGACAATCCCTGATAGCCCCCCGTGCGGCTGTAGATCAGCGAGTTGATGCCCACCACTTCACCGCCCATGTTGAACAAAGGTCCGCCAGAATTGCCGGGATTGACCGCGACATCGGTCTGGATGAAGGGCACATAACTTTCATTGGAAAGAATGCGTCCCTTGGCACTGACGATGCCGGCGGTCACGCTGTTCTCGAATCCGAACGGTGCGCCGATGGCCGCCACCCACTCGCCGGGTTCGAGACGCCCGGGGTCGCCGATTTTCACCACCGGCAGACCGGTTGCTTCGATCTTGACCAGCGCCACATCGGTATAAGGGTCGATGCCCAGCACTTGGGCCTTGAATTCGCGCTTGTCGGTGAGTGAGACCGATACCTCGTCGGCATCGGCCACCACGTGCGCGTTGGTGAGGATGTAGCCATCCTGGCTGATGATGAAACCGGAGCCAAGCCCCACCGCCAGCGACTCGCCCTGATCAGGCGGCGCTGTACCTTCTTCGCGCACCGTGCGCCGCGAACTGATGTTGACGACCGCCGGGCCCTCCTGCTTGATCAGGTTGACGAAGCTGGGCAACTCGATGGCCGGTACCGGGGTGTTCTGTGCGGGAGCGGATTGCGCCATGCAGGGCAGCTGGAGCATGAACATCAGCGACAACGCGGCTGCGGGAAACAGTTTGGAGCAAAAGTAATATACGTGGGCCATGAGGGGATCCTCCGGGTGCGCAGAAGAATGTTTGCTACGCTGAATGAGCGAGCCGCAAACGACCCAGCATGAATTTGCTTTTCATTGATGCCGCAATATTCATGTCAGGAACTCTCCAGCACCATGCAATTCCCGTTCCCGTCCGCCGTTTTCAACGTCGCCAATGGGAACTATTCCAGCATGGCAGCTACTCATGGAAGAAATTTCACTTTGATTAGTCGCGATATGGCGTTTGCTTCTCCGGCGCGCCTTCATTGCCAGACACGACCGCCCGCCATATGGAAAAGCGCAGAGCCAGCCTTCCATGCGACACACAACACACAAAACAAGACATCACACCATGATGAAAATTAAACGGTCTTTTTCACAGATGTTTGGGCCGGTATCGCTTGAGCCGAACAAGAAACCACAACCGCAGCAACCTTTGCGAACAACGGTTATGGAGAATCAGCGGAGCCCGCAAACGTCCCTGCGGGGCAGTATGAACGAACGTCAGCAGTTCTTTGCCAGATACACCAGGCAACAGTCGTCAGTGAATGCGCCTTCAGGCAGGAACAGGCCACGGTCGAACAGGGGCGTGCCGGGAGCGCAGGCGATAAGCCGTCGCGAAGATGTCGATTTGCAACGTGCCATCAAGTTAAGTCTGGAGAGCTACGAGGCTGAAAAGTCGCGGCGGGAGTTGGACCTCGCCATTGAAATCAGCAAGGCCAGTCCCAAAGTGGCGGACGAGATGATACGTCTGGCGGCAGCCGGTGACCTGACACCGGCAGATGCGAAGGACTTGCGGCTCGCTTTGAAAAGAAGCATGGCACCGTTGATAGCAAGCGATGCATGCACCAAGGCGTTCCGGACAATATCCAAGGGATTCAAGGAATATGAGAATAAGTCGAGAGTCGTTCCGCATGTTTCCGTAAAAACGGATGAGTCGGCGAAGAAGAGCAAGCATGTGCAAAGCCGCAATTACCTTCGCACGACCGGCGGCAACCCGAAATCGGAACACGACGGATCACAAGAGATCAATTACCGATCAATCGACGTGCTGCATAGCGCAATGGCA
>DASVLY010000106.1:0-2785 GCA_036384635.1 Noviherbaspirillum sp.
CAGCGCACGGACAACGCCGAGGATCTGGTTGTCGGCCTTGCCGATTGGCAGACCTTCAGGCAGTTCGACGCTTTGCAGCTTGGTCTGGAAGAACAGCCGGCCTTTCGCATCCTTGTTGCCAAGTTTGGACAGCGGGATGCCTTCCTCGATTGCATGTTCTTCCACGCCGGCCACCAGCGCGTCGAGCGAACGCGACACTTGGCGCGCATTGCGCGCGACTTCGGACATGCCTTTCTTGTGGTTGTCCAACTCTTCCAGCGTCATCATTGGCAGATAGACGTCGTGCTCTTCGAACCGGAACAGCGAGGTCGGATCATGCATCAGCACATTGGTATCGAGCACGAAGATCTTGGTGACGCCCATTTTGTCGGCAACGCGGCTGACGCTGGACTTGATCAGCGTCTCCATGTCTTTCGACTTGGTGGAGCGCTTCGCTGCGGGTGCTTTCTCGGTAGTCTTGGCCCGTGCTTTCGGCGCAGGTTCGGTTGTTTGCTGGGAGGGCTCTACCAGTGTCATCACTGGTTTTACCGATTTGCCTTTCTCTGCCTTCGGATATTCTGCCGGAGAGAGTAATACTGCGGGTTTGGTCGGTAACTTGGGCAGTGGCATCAGAACCTCAATCTAAATAAAGAATGTTGAAGTGATTTCAAACAGGGCAAAACGGTTGCTGCTGGGGGGGGGCGGTCGGAATGCATTCGCAAAGCAAAAAAGCCGTTCGGGGAAGGCTGAACACCTCTTCCACAAACGGCTTTCTGCATGAAAATTCTTTTAAATTCAATGTGTTCTGCGTTTTACTCGATTATGCGAGAGTTTTGACGAACTCCAGAACTTCATCAACATGCCCTGGCACCTTGACTCCACGCCATTCTTTCACCAACTTCCCCGTTCCGTCAATTACAAATGTGCTGCGCTCGATGCCACGTACTTTTTTTCCGTACATGTTTTTCATTTTCATCACGTTGAACAAATTGCACACTGTCTCGTCCGGGTCAGAGATCAGATCGAAGGTCATTGCCAGTTTGGCCTTGAATCCTTCGTGGGAACGGATGCTGTCGCGGCTGATACCGAAGATTTCGGCATTCGCCGCCGTGAATTGGGAGTGCAGGTCGCGGAATTGCATGCTTTCAGTGGTGCAGCCGGGCGTATTGTCCTTCGGGTAAAAATACAACACCACAGTCTTGTTCTTGTAATCGAATAACGTGAAAGTCTGGCCGCCGGTCATGGGGGCGGAAAACTCAGGCACGATCAGGTTCAGTGCGGATGGTCCGTCGTCCATGCAATTCTCCTCTGTTGTTATCGGTTGTCACTCGGCTGGACGATCAATTGTCCAGAACGTCCGGGTAGTTCGCCCCAGGTCACCGGGTAGGTCGGCAAGGATGTGTTTTTTACCTGTTGATAGTAATCCATCATCGACACCAGATCGTATCCTTGTGTCCGCCATCCCTGTAGCAATTGTTGAAAGATGGGGGCGAGCTTTTGCCCTTCAAGTTCGGCATGCAAGGTGAATACGTGGTCGCGCGGCGTCTTGGTCAGGTTCAGGATGGTGCGCGCGATATTTGACTCGTCAATGGTGACGTTATCAATCGTGCGCCCGAGCAGCTCATCCAGCGTCGGTAGCGTGGTTGGCAATTGGATGCAGGACAGCGTCTTGCCGAAGGCTGACAGACGATGCGGGCCGGCTGCGGGATCGGCCAGTGCGCCGCTTTCGGTCAGCATGCAGCGTCCATCCGACGCATAAGCGAAGCCGAACGCATCCAGTTGTGCGAATGCATGCTCATTCATTTGCCAGCCGGCTGCGCCATGTGTTTGCGGCGCGTGTCCGAAAATCTCCGTGAAACGCTCGAACGATTGACGCATTTGTTTTTGCGTCCAGGCAGCATCGCGCGAGCGTACATTGTCTTGCCAGAGCACATGATCCCAGGTGTGGATTCCGCATTCGAAGCCGGCGGCCTGTACCGTGCGCATCTGCTCTCCGCAGGTTTTGCCGATGTCGGGCGCCGGCAGCAAAACGCCGTACATCAGCGTCTTGATGCCGTAATGTTCGACAACCGAAGTGCGCGAGACTTTCTGGAAAAAACCGGGGCGAAACACGCGCCGTAGCGCCCAACCGGTATGGTCAGGGCCGAGGGAGAAAAGAAAGGTTGCGTTGGCCTGGTATTTTTGCAGAAGGTGCACGAGATTGAGTGCGCCTTCTCTCGTGCCGCGATAGGTGTCGACGTCGATTTTGAGCGTGAGGACAGGCACGCAATCAATCCATCAGCGCTTTTGCATCCACGACGTGGCTGCGGTATGCATCGAAAATATTGCGCAGCGTATCCTGCATTGACGTGGTCGGCTTCCACTTCAGTTCTTCGCAGGTGTTGGTGATCTTCGGCACACGGTTTTGCACGTCCTGGTAACCCTTGCCGTAATAGGCGGCGGACGTGGTTTCGACCAGCTTGACCTTCTTCGCCGATTCCGCGTATTCCGGGTACTCTGCTGCGAGTTTCAACATCATGTCTGCCAGTTCGCGGATCGAGTAATTATTGGCCGGGTTGCCGATGTTGTAGATCTTGCCGCTGGCAACGCCGCCTTCGTTGGCAATAATGCGCATCAACGCATTGATGCCGTCATCGATATAGGTGAATGCGCGCTTCTGATGGCCGCCATCGACCAGCGAGATGTTTTCTCCGCGCACGATATGGCCGAAAAACTGGGTCACGACGCGTGAGCTGCCTTCCTTCGGCGTATGGATCGAATCGAGGCCGGCGCCGATCCAGTTGAACGGGCGGAACAGCGTGAAGTT
>DASVLY010000107.1:0-2595 GCA_036384635.1 Noviherbaspirillum sp.
CATCGGCGACGAGGCGGCCAAGATCGCGCGCACCGGCAAGAACCTGCACGAGCGCGGGACTGTCGGCTTGCTCAATCACTACGAATCGATCCGCATAATGGCGAACAATACCGCCGAGTTGCTACACGACGCGCTGGACACGTTCGCGCGGCTGGACGAAAAACAGGCGGCGAAGATCATCACACAGGACGAGGCGATCGACCATGAATTCGGATCGATCCTGCGCACCATGATCACCTTCATGATGGAAGACCCGCGTACTATCTCTGCCGCGCTCGACACGCTGTGGGTTGCGAAGGCGATCGAGCGCATCGGCGACCATGCGAAGAACATCGCCGAATACGTGATCTACGTGGTGGAAGGCAAGGACATCCGCCATACCGGCTATGTGTACACGAGGCTCGATAGTTCGGTCTGAACATGGCAGTCGATAAAACCAACATTCTGATTGTTGAAGACGAACCGTCGATCGCGACGCTGGTGAACTTCACGCTGAAAGAGGGGGGCTGGAATGCGTTCACCGCCAATAACGCGGCCGAAGCATGGGAATTCATTTTGCATCGCACGCCGCAACTGATCCTGCTCGACTGGATGCTGCCGGACCAAAGCGGACTGCGCCTGTTGTCGCGCATCCGCGCCGACCGTCAGTTGCAGGACCTGCCGGTCATCATGCTGACAGCAAAGAGCATGGAAGAGGACAAGATCGCCGGCCTCGACAATGGTGCCGACGATTACATCACCAAGCCGTTCTCGCCGCGTGAGCTGACTGCGCGCATCAAGGCGTTGTTGCGGCGCAAGAGCCCGGAGCATGCGCAAAGCCTGATGAGCGCCGGCCCAGTGACGCTGGACCCGATCAGTTGCTCGGTGATGCTGCATGGCCAGAAGATCGATATCGGTCATGCCGAATTCAAGCTGCTGAAGTTCTTTCTCGCACATCCCGAGCGCGTGTTCTCGCGCAGCCAGTTGCTCGATAAGGTATGGGGCGACCATGTGGCAATCGAGGAGCGTACTGTCGATGTGCACGTGCTGCGCCTGCGCAAGGCATTGAAGGAAGCCGAGTTCCTGATCAAGACAGTGCGTAGTGTGGGATATATGCTGTCGGAAAAATAAGAGGGTGTCATGAATCCACGCTTGCGGTTCTGGGTTCCGGCCGGCCTGCGCTTGCTGCTGCTGCTGGCCGGCGCCGGTATCGTCTGGTATTTCTTTGGCCCCATCATTGGAATGCTTGCAGCATTGGCCGGCATGGGCATTGGGCTGTTCATGCAGCTGCATTATCTCTACCTGCTGGCCGACTGGCTCGATCATCCTTCCAGCGCAAAACTACCGGATGGCTGGGGGGCATGGACCGATATTTTTTCGCGCCTGTACAAGCTTCGCCGCGACGACGAAAAAAACCAGGCTGAGCTGACCGAATGGCTGGCGCGCTTCCGCCAAGCAATGAGCCTGCTGCCGGACGGCGTGGTGATCATGGACGATGTGCTGTTCCTGGAGTGGTGCAACCCGGCAGCGGAAAGCCATCTGGGATTGCGGCTCGACCGCGACAAGGGTATGCGCATCACTAATCTGATCCGCAGTCCCGACTTCATGGATTACATCATCCTCGGACGCTACGAGCAGCCGCTTACGTTGTCGCTGCGGGAGCGCAAACTGATCGTACAGATCATCCCGTTCGAGAACCGGCGGCAGATACTGGTCACTCACGATGCGACCGAAACTGAGCGTATCGAGATGATGCGGCACGACTTCATCGCCAATGCGTCGCACGAGCTGCGCACGCCGCTGACCGTCATCAATGGCTTCCTGGAAATCGCATACGCGCAGCCGGATATCGACCTGCAAACCCGCATGTCGCATTTGAAGCTGATGATCGAACAAGGGCAGCGCATACAGAACTTGGTGGAAGACATGTTGGCGCTGACACGCCTGGAATCGGTCGAGTATCCGTTGCGCACCGAGCGGGTGAATGTGCATGCACTGCTGGAGCAGATTCTGCAGGAGACGAACGCGCTGTCAGCCGGCCGCCACAAGATTTCGCTGTCCATCGACGGTCCGGACATCAAAGGCAACACCGATGAACTGCGCAGCGCGTTCGGGAATCTCGCTTCCAATGCGGTGCGCTACACGCCAGAGGGCGGCAGCATCGATCTCATGTGGCAAATGAAGAAGACGGAACCGCAGTTCGTGGTGCGCGATACCGGCATCGGCATACGTCCCGAACACATTTCGCGCCTGACCGAGCGTTTTTATCGCGTCGACAAGAGCCGCTCCAGGGAAACGCAGGGTACGGGACTGGGGCTGGCGATTGTCAAGCACGTGCTGTTGCGTCACGATGCGTCGCTGACGATCGAATCGGTTCCGGACAAGGGCAGCACATTCACTGTGAAATTTCCGGAGAAAGCCGTTTGCGTGGAATCCGACCTGGTGTTGGAGAATTGAGACAGAACAAATGCAAATCTCCGACCACATGTACATGCAGCATTGAGCGCACCTTGCTTTCAGGACATTCGCTACAATTCCTGTCTTTCTGCAGAAGGCAGTCATTGTCCTCGCCATGTATCGCATACGTTCATTCTTCGTTGTCCTGTTTTCCGTTCT
>DASVLY010000108.1:0-8714 GCA_036384635.1 Noviherbaspirillum sp.
GACGTGATCAGGCCCGGCTATGGGCTAGCCGAGGCGACGCTGCAGATCGGATTGGTGGGCGGCGGCCAGGCGCTTAGTGTCGTTCATCTCGACGCCGTTGCGTACGAGCAGAAACGGATTGTGGTTAAAGTCGGCGGCCCAAGTTCTCTGGCCCCCGGCGCTGTGCGCAGCGTCGTGGGTAACGGCTGGAGTCACATCGGTGCCGACATACGCATCGTTGATCCGATCACCTGTGCCGAATGCGGTCGCGAACAAGTCGGCGAGATATGGGTAAACAGTCCGTCGGTGACAAAGGGGTATTGGCGAAATGCCGATGCCACGGGAATCACGATGCACGCGTACCTGTGCGACGGCGCCGGCCCATATCTTCGCACCGGCGATCTCGGCTTCGTGCTGGACCGCCAGCTATACATCACCGGTCGTCTCAAGGATATGATTATTATTCGCGGCCGAAATCTATATCCGCAAGACATTGAGGAATCCGTGGAGGCGGCGCATTCGGCGGTGCGCGCCGGACGGTGCGCAGTGTTCTCGGTAGAAAAGGACGGGAATGAGAACCTGGTGGTGGTGGCTGAAATCGAACGCGCCAAACGGCATAAACTAGATCAGCTTGAGGTTTTCGATGCACTGCGCATGGCCGTGATAGCACAGCACGATGCCGAGCTATACGACATCGTGCTAATTCGCACTGGCACTCTCCCGTTGACCTCGAGCGGTAAGATTCAGCGCGGACGGGCGAAGGCGGAATATCTGGATGGAATGCTGCATGTAACGGGCGCTTGGCGGAAAACGGGGGCCTCCGTTCAATTGAGTAACGGAGAACAACGTCCCTCCGGAGTTAGCTCGTGGCTGACGGCCTATCTCGCGCATCGCTTGTCGCTACCCCTTGAGCGGGTGCAAGCAAATGCGTCGTTTGACAGGTTCGGGCTGGATTCGCTGGCGATCACGGAGATGGTCCTGGCGCTGGAAAAAAAATTGGGATTGAGCATTTCGCCGACAGTGGTGTTCTCTTATCCGACGATCGAACAATTGGCGCACCACCTGGAAAAGCAGCGCGTGGAGGTTGCAAGTCCAGCACCATGCGATACCGGTAAATCCTCCTCCTCGCCTGCTCCGGGCGCGGTGGCGATAATAGGGCTGTCGTGCCGGCTGCCTGGGGCACCGGATGCGGACGCATTATGGCAGTTGTTATCGGAAGGAGCAGACGCAGTTGGCGATTTTACGCCTGAACGTTGGGATGTTGACGCATATTTCGATGCCGACCCGGTGGCCGCAGGCAAGATGTACGTGCGGCAAGCCGGCATGATCCATGGAATAGACCGGTTCGACGCGTCTTTTTTTTACATCAGCCCGCGCGAGGCTGCAAGCCTCGATCCGCAGCACAGAATGTTGCTTGAGTTGAGCTGGGAGGCGCTGGAACACGCCGCCATCAGCCCGGACGTTCTGCAAGGGAGCCGCACCGGGGTCTTCATCGGTATGTGCGGCAGCGATTATTTGGATATGCTCAAGGCATCGGGCATCGAACGAATCGACGCCTATATGGCGACCGGTAATGCCCACAGTACCGCGGCAGGTCGCATCAGTTATCTGTTGGGATTGCAGGGGCCGAGCATGGCGATTGATACGGCTTGCTCGTCGTCGCTGGTGGCGCTTCATCAGGCTTGCCGTTCGCTTCAATATGGGGAATCCGATTTGGCGTTGGTCGGTGGCGTCAACGCCATTCTGGCGCCCGAGACCTTCATCTCCATGTGCAAAGCCAAGATGTTATCGCCGCAAGGCCGTTGCAAGACCTTCGATGCCGCGGCCGATGGTTACGTGCGCGGCGAAGGCGGCGGCATGGTCTTGCTCAAGCGGCTGGACGACGCGCAGCGTGACGACGATCGTATTTTGGCCGTAATTCGCGGCAGCGCAATTAATCAAGACGGAGCGAGTATCGGCATGACCGCCCCGAACGGATTGGCGCAGCAGCGCGTCATTGCGGAGGCTCTGGGACATGCCGGCATTGCGGCGGCAAGCGTCAGTTATCTCGAAGCGCACGGTACAGGAACCAGCCTCGGCGATCCCATCGAGATAGAGGCCGCCGCCGCAGTGCTCGGCGTGGGGCGGGAGGCATCGCGGCCGCTGCTGATCGGTTCGCTTAAAACGAATATCGGTCATCTGGAGGCGGCGGCTGGCATCGCCGGACTGATTAAGGTAGTGCTCGCGATACAACACGGTGCCATTCCACGACAATTGCACTTTACGACGCCGAACCCGATGATTGACTGGGACCGGCTACCGGTGCGTGTCGTAACCGGCAAAACTCAATGGCCGGCCGGGCCGAAGATTGCCGGCATAAGCTCATTCGGCTTGAGCGGCACCAACGCACATGTAATATTGGAAGAATCGCCGACATTGGCTGTGCCATCGAAAACGCCTTCTCAGGTCAACCGACGCCAGCATTTACTGGTGCTTTCGGCACGCAATTCCGATGCACTCAATCAATTGGCCGCGCGCTATGCTGGGTGGCTGCAGTCGCATCCAGAGGAGAACCTGGCCGATGTCGCCTATACGCTTGGTATCGGACGCCGTCATCAAGAAGAACGCGCGGCGTTAGTTGCCTCTTCCAATGAGGAGGCCCAAGCGCTGCTGACATGCTTGGCTCACGGCGGCGCTTCGCCGAATTTGTGGCGCGGGCAATCCTCTACGCAGGGAAAGGTTGCCTGGCTATTTACGGGACAGGGCAGTCAGTATGCGGGTATGGGGCGCATGTTGTATGACAGTCAGCCGGTAGTGCGCAACGTATTAAACCGCTGTGCCGCGCTTATCGCGGGAGAACGTGCCAAAGGGCTGTTGGAGGTGTTGTTTGACGATGAGGCCATGCTGGACCAAGCCAGTTATACGCAACCCGCATTGTTCTCGCTGCAAGTTGCGATTGCCGAGTTGTTGCGAAGCTGGGGACAGCAACCGGACGTGGTGCTGGGACACAGCGTTGGGCAGTATGCCGCGGCTGTGGTTTCAGGCGTCTTAAGCTTGGACGACGGTTTCCGCCTAGTCGCTCGGCGGGCCGCGCTGATGGAGGAATTGCCGAGCGGCGGCGCCATGCTAGCAGTGTTTACCGACGGCGATGCCGTAGCGCCACTGCTGACGCCGGCCTTGTCGGTGGCGGCGGATAATGGGACGCATCAGGTAGTGAGCGGTCCAATTGCTGCGATAGAGGCGCTTCAAGGCCGGTTTGAACGGGAGGGCGTACGTACCCAACGGCTGGCGACGTCGCATGCTTTTCATTCTGAGTTGATGATGCCCATGCTTGATGCATTCGAGGCGTTTGCCTCGACATTTGAGTTCAGGTGCGCACGGAAGGTGCTAATCTGTAATGTGACCGGCCAAGCCGCGCCTGCGGATCGGGTACTGGACGCGGCATATTGGCGCAGCCATGCGCGCGAACCGGTGCGGTTTGCGGATAGCGTGCATACGATGTCGAAACTCGGCATCGGGACGATACTTGAGATCGGTCCGCAACCTTTGCTTTCCGTAATGATTCGGCAATGCTGGCCGTCTGGGCAGAACTTACCTTTGCTGCTGGCAGTATTGCGGCGCGGCAGCGACGAAATGGGGCAGTTGGCGCAGGCTATGGCAAGCTTGTATGTATGTGGCCGTACGCCTGACTTCGCGGGCTGGGACCGCCCATGGCGACGCCAAAAGCTGGCGCTGCCGACCTATCCGTTCCAGCGCACCCGGCATTGGTTCCAGCCGTTAGCGCGGCATGAAGCCGTTGACAAGAATGTGGCACCGGTAGAGGAAAGCGCGCCCGATACCGGGTTCTGGCCCAACGCGCTGTTGCCGCTTGGGCAAGCCGAATCGAATGTTACAGAGGTTCACGACAACGAGGAATTGATTGCCGCGCTGGAGGCCTTGAGCCGAGACTATATTGTCTCGGCGTTTCAGGCTTTGGACTGGCGGCCAGCGGTTGGCCAGCGGGTGCGGCCGGAGACGTTTCTGCAATTGGGGGTGACTACCGCCCATCGGCGATTACTTGTGCGTTTGCTGGAAATACTTGCCGATGGCGCGATGTTGCGGCATTGCGAAAACGGCTGGGAAATTTGCCGGCTGCCGGTGCCGCGCGATCCAGAAACGTATAGGGAGACCTTGCTGCAATTGTACCCTCATGCGGAGATCGAACTGATTTTGCTTGGGCGTTGCGGCGCCAAACTTGCCGCGGTTTTGCGCGGAGAGATTGACCCTTTACCCTTGCTATTTCCGGCAGGCGATATAGGCGCGGAACATCTTTACCGAAATTCGCCCAGCGCACGTTGCTTGAACCAGCTCGTGCAGGATACGGTTGTCAATGGGTTGCATGCTTTGCCGAGCAACCGGCGCTTGCGCGTGCTGGAGCTAGGCGCCGGGACCGGAGCAACGACCTCCGCCGTGCTGCCGTTCTTGCCAGCCGATCGCAGCACCTACGTTTTCAGCGATATTTCCGCCGGTTTCTTTTCTGCCGCGCGGGCGCGCTTCGAGGAATATCGCTTTGTGCGTTATGAGGTTTTGGATATTGAACAGTCGCCGTCTGTGCAAAGCCTTAAGGGAGAATGCTTCGATCTGGTCATTGCCTCGAATGTGTTGCATGCCACCCGCGATCTGGAGGTAACGCTGCGTCATATTCAGCAGTTGCTGGCCCCGGGCGGAGTTCTGATGCTGACCGAACTGACACAGCGGCACGCATGGCTGGACCTGACTTTCGGCCAGCTCGGCGGCTGGTGGCGTTTTGACGATGCATGGCGTAGCGATCACCCGTTGCTGGGGGTGTCCGAGTGGCGGCAAGCTTTGCTCGCCGCCGGCTTCGGCGCATTCGAGGTAACCGTTCCGTATCGGTCATTGGGACAGGCGCTAATAATTGCACGGCCGACCGACATGTCACTGGCCGCCGTTGCCGATCCGAGCGTTAAGGCGGTCAGTATGCGGACCTCGCCGACTCGCCGCACAACGCTCAAAAGCGTATTGCTGGCGCCCGAACGTGAACGTATTGCCGCGCTTGTCGCTTACTTGCGCGCGGCATTGTCGCCGATATTGGAACTAAACTCCCCCCCCTCCGCCCATGAGGGATTCGATGCGTTGGGAATGGATTCGTTAATGGCGATGGAGTTCGGTAACCAGATCAGTCAGGACTTATCTCTGCAACCCGAGCTGCAGCCAAGGGAGGTATTTGATTTTCCGAACATTGAAACGTTGGCTGCTTGGCTGCTGAATTCACGGATGCCGCGGAGCCCGGCAGCACAAGGAAGCTGGCCTACAGCCAGAACAGACGCTTCATTACCGATGCCGCTAACTAAAATTAGCCATCCTGCCGCTTCGGAGAAATGGCTGGTTCGATTTCATGGGCCACGCGAGCCGCAACTCAGGTTGTTCTGCATCGCTCCGGCCGGGCTTGGGGCATCGCAATTCGCCGGTTGGCAAGAACGGATGTCTCCAGGTATTGAAGTCTGTGCAATTCAATTGCCTGGCCGCGAGCATCGCCATCGAGAAAGTGCAATTGACGAACTCTCCGAATTGCTGGCGGTGCTGGCACCGGTGGTGCGGGAGCAGGCTACGCTTCCGTATGCTTTTTACGGACATAGCATGGGCGCTTTGATTGCCTATCTATTGACGAATTTGCTCGACCGGAATGCCGCGTTGGCGCCCGCGCACTTATTTGTCGGTGCCTACGGCGCGCCGAACGGTGCCAATCGCTTGCTTACGCCATTGCGTCATAAGCTTGCTACGGCAGGGCTGCCGGAAATTCCTCGAGCTGTTAATACTGCAGCGCATGCGCTGGCCCTCGATATACTCAAGGAAGAAATGCGGAATTATTTTTCCGAACGACGGCCCGAAACCACCGCCTGGCAATCGGAAACGACGCCGAAGACCGGCCAGTTGCTCGACACATCAAGCGTTACTCTTCTATCGGATCTCCGTCTGGTGGATTCGTATGTTCATCGAAATGAGGCGTCGATAAAGACGCCCATCACCGCATTTTACGGCGATCAAGATGCGGCTGTCGGCCTCGCCGACATGGTTGGATGGGAGATGCTGACAAAAGCGCGTTTCCAGTATCATCGTATGTCGGGAAATCACTTCTTTCACCAAAAAGAGCAGGAGAAAGACAGATTGATAAACATGATTTGCGCTGAGTTGCAGACAAAAATAGAATATCTTAATAGCTGATGACTTATTAAATTAAAGGGCTTCTCTAAAAAATCTACTGCACGGCCCAATCCAGGCCCTGTGTCCCTATTGGGATGAGGTACCTGCGTACGCAGGCACCGTTACGCGGGCGAGCGGCATGCGGCTCGAAATCTCCCGCTTCACCCTGTGGTGTTCGCCGCACAGCCATTCGCTACGATCTTAGAACCTGTTCAGGGTCTCGCCAAACAGGCCAAGATCACGCCGAGAAGCGCACTCGTACGCGAGGTACGACGAGCATCGCAGGCGCGAGATTGGCCTGTTTGGCGAGACCCTGAACAGGTTCCAAGAGGTGCCATAAAACAATGCTCAAGAGGGTTAACTCATGTATCGTCAACTTATCCATCGCCCTAATACCAGCCACATACGGCAAGAATTAATGGCGCTTCTCACACAGGCGCCGTTCAAGACCGATTACGATCTGGATTGCAAAGCGATGCAACATCGTACCTACGAGCAGCTTGGCGTACTTAACCGGTGGGCCGGGTCCGGATCGGCGCTGCTGCGCGATCGTGATCGTTTATTTAGTGCGTTAGAGTTCGCCGCGATAGTTAATCCCTCGCTGTTTCACGTCGCCCAAGTACATTATGGCGTATGCTTGGCCTCTATCAAAGAGCTTGGCAACCATTCGACGCACCTGCAAAAAGTGATTGATTCCCTGGATGAGCTGGCATCGGTTTGCGCGATTCTTATCACCGAGCTTGGCAGGGGAAATAGCCATCTTGCAATTGCAACCCGCGCCGTATATGAACCGAAAACAGAACAATTCGTCATTTCTACGCCGGATAAGGCTGCGCGCAAGATCATGCCGAACGTAGCGTTGGAGGGGGTGGCCAAGATGGGATTGGTTTTCGCGCAACTATGGTGCGGGGACAAAAACCACGGCCTCTTCCCATTCGTCGTCCCGATTCGTAGCGAGCGTCGGATTTTCCCGGGAATTCATATTACGCCACTGCCAGGGAATTCGGCTTTGTCCATGGATTACGCCATGGTTCATTTTGACGAAGTCCGCGTTCCAAGAGCAAACTGGCTGGGCGACACCGCAACAATAAACAAGGATGCGATGCTGGTCGATCCGCTTGCCGACATTAGCCGCCGCTTGGTTCGCTCCTTGGTTGGATCCGGTAATGCTTCTACTTCCACAGCGATCGGCGCAGCCGCAGTTTCTCGGGTCTGTACCTGGACGGCATTGCGCTACGCGGTGCAGCGCAACACAATGGGACAGTTGGGGCCGCGCCGATCGGTCCTTGAATTCCGTAGTCAGCAAAACCTGCTGTTTAGCGCTTTGGCTGAGACATACGCCATCACTTGCCTGGCCAATCAACTGGTCGCCGACTCACAAGCTTCGAACGTTACCGGCGCCGCGTCATCGACAGGACCGATGACTGCGCCCTGGGCGACCATTAACCGGTTGGCTGCTTTGACAAAAACGGTCGCCATCGGTGGCGCGGAAGCGGTCATTTTAAATTGCCGCCGCGCCAGCGGCGCTCAGGGAGTATTGGCGGTCAACCGCTTTCGGGAATACGAAGACCTGGTGGTTGCCTACGCATCCGCCGGCGGCGATAACCGACTGATCCTATTGGACATCGGCTGCGACCTTGCCCGAAGAAGCGGCGACGGCAGCCTCCCTAGTGTAAGCTTACCATCCGAGTTTGGCGGCGCAGACGCGCTCCGGCAATTAGCCAAGTTCGAGGAGCGCCGTCAATATGAACGCGTAACAAAGGGGCTCGCCGAGTGCCAGGCCGGTGACAAAGAATCGCTCCCCATCTGGAACCCGCGTCTGACTGCGGCAATCGACTTGGCGAAAATATACGGTTGCCGCGTTGCCCTTGAACGGTTGCTCGAGTCGGCTCGGGAAATGGGGGAAAATGGCAAGGTCGTCGAAGCGCTTGCGACGATCTACGCCATTAACCATTTTGGGGCATGTTTGCCTTATGAAACGAGCGACCGCGCGCTGACCTGCGCATTCGACGTCGTCTTGCCACAGCTCGATCGGCTACTGGATGCCTTTGACTTATCGCCGATAATGGTATCGGCCCCGATGGCAAGCGGCGATTACACTGCAATGTAGGGGAGCTACGCCCAGAGCCAAGAAAATTTGGGATTCGTTTTAAATCAATGAGTTAGTTGGGGATCTAAGCCCGAACCCCGGAATTTTTGGGAGTTCTTTAAAATCAGCAACTTAGCCGATTGTCGCAATTGAGGCAACGGCTGGAATCTTGCTGGTAGTTTCGTCGTGCCGCTGATCGTCCTCGGCGTGTAAATAGATCGCAGTGGTTTCAATGGATGCATGACGCAAATTCTGTTGGCGCGCACCGAAAATTGACCACCCATGTGCATTGAAAATTGACCAGGGGATGGATAGGCGCAGAATACACCGCGCCTGTGGATAAGTCGATTGATCAGACGGACATACGGTTCTCCTTTGGATGTTGTTTTCGCTTTTGATGTTCAGTTTTTTTTCAATCGGGTTTGCGGCGTAGCGCAGCGAAGCTGCTCCTCGCAGTGAACTTCGA
>DASVLY010000109.1:0-7726 GCA_036384635.1 Noviherbaspirillum sp.
TTTTCAAGAGCGGAAAAGCCGCATGAATTCCCTAGATCAAATTGTCATCCAGGCGCACGCTGATTTCGCCGAGGCGCAGGACGCAGCCGCGCTAGAGAACGCAAAAGCCAAATATCTCGGCAAGGCCGGCCAGATCACCGAGCAGATGAAGGGCTTAGGCAAACTGGCGTCGGAAGAGCGCAAGGCGCAGGGCGCAATCATCAATGCTGCCAAAGAAAAGATCGAGGCCGCGCTTAATGAGCGTCGCGATGCGCTTGCCAACGCTCAGATGCAGGCGCGCTTGAATGCGGAGGCAATCGACGTCACCTTGCCGGGCCGCGGACGCAGCATCGGTGGTATCCACCCTGTCATACGCACCTGGGAACGAATCGAGGAAATATTCCGCTCGATTGGTTTCGACGTGGCCGATGGCCCTGAGATCGAAACAGACTGGACCAATTTCACCGCACTAAACAGCCCGGAAAACCATCCGGCGCGTTCGATGCAGGATACGTTCTATATCGAAGGCAAAGACGCGCAAGGCAAGCCGCTCTTGCTGCGCACGCATACCAGTCCGATGCAGGTGCGCTATGCGCGTATGAACAAGCCACCGATCAGGGTCATTGCACCAGGCCGCACCTATCGTGTCGATAGCGATGCGACGCATTCGCCCATGTTCCATCAGGTTGAGGGGCTGTGGATTGCGGAAGACATCAGCTTCGCTGATCTGAAGGGCGTGTACCTGAATTTCGTGAAAGCGTTTTTTGAAACCGACGATTTGCAGGTACGCTTTCGTCCGTCCTATTTCCCGTTCACTGAACCATCGGCCGAGATCGATATTGCGTTTGGCAGCGGGCCGCTGAAAGGCCGCTGGCTGGAAGTATCGGGTGCAGGGCAAGTGCATCCGACTGTGGTGCGCAACATGGACCTCGATCCGGAACAGTATATTGGCTTCGCGTTCGGCTCTGGCCTTGAGCGCCTGACGATGCTGCGTTATGGAATCAATGACCTGCGTCTGTTTTATGAAGGCGATCTGCGCTTCCTGAAACAATTCAACTGAAAACATCCAGGTTCCCTCCTTCCTGACAGGAGGAATGTCATATCCGAAAGTTTTAACTATGCAATTCTCCGAGAGCTGGCTCCGCACCATGGTAGATCCGAAGATGACTTCGGACGAGTTGTCGCATCTGCTGACGATGAGCGGATTGGAAGTGGAGGAAGTCGAACCGGTCGCCCCACCGTTTTCTAACGTCGTTGTCGCGAAGGTGGTCGAAGTGGCGAAGCACCCGAATGCGGATCGTTTGAACGTGTGTCAGGTTGATGCCGGCACTGGTGCACTGCTTAACATCGTATGCGGTGCGCCGAACGTGCGCCCGGGATTGAAAGTCGCATGTGCGATGGCTGGCGCCAAGCTGCCGCCGGGAGATAACGGCAAGCCGTTTGAAATCAAAGTTGGCCAGTTGCGCGGTGTCGAGTCGCAGGGCATGCTATGCTCCGCGCGCGAACTGAGGCTGTCGGAGGAAAGCACGGGATTGCTGGAATTGCCGGACGATGCGCCGGTTGGTCAGAACTTCCGTGACTACTACCAGTTGAATGATCTGAAGTTCACGATCAAGCTCACGCCGAATAAGGCGGATTGCTTGTCGGTACTCGGTGTCGCGCGCGAAGTATCAGCGTTGACTGGCGCGCCACTGAAGGTGCCGAGCTATAAGGTGGTTGCGGTCAATACGCAGGAGAAATTATCGGTCAAGGTGTCGGCCCCCGATCTGTGCGGCCGTTTCTGCGGTC
The DNA here is from genome assembly GCA_036384635.1 of Noviherbaspirillum sp. Classification (GTDB taxonomy): domain Bacteria; phylum Pseudomonadota; class Gammaproteobacteria; order Burkholderiales; family Burkholderiaceae_D; genus Noviherbaspirillum. The sequence goes on from DASVLY010000109.1 coordinate 1,768, forward strand.
GTGTGATCCGCGGTCTGAATGCAAAAGCGCAGACGCCGGGCTGGATGAAGCGCCGTCTTGAGCGCAGTGGCCAGCGTCCGATTTCGGCACTGGTCGATATCTCGAATTACGTAATGCTCGAACTGGGCCGCCCGTCACACGTGTTCGATCTCGACAAGATCCATGGAGGCCTTGATGTGCGCTGGGGCAAGCCGGGCGAATCGCTCAAGCTCTTGAATGGCAATACCATTGAAGTTGATAACTGGATCGGCGTAGTTGCGGATGACAAGGGTCTCGAATCTCTGGCCGGCATTATGGGCGGAGACGCTACCGCAGTGTCACTCGATACACAAAATATTTATCTCGAAGCTGCGTTTTGGTGGCCACAGGCGATCCAGGGACGTGCGCGCCGCTACAACTTTTCCACCGATGCCGCGCACCGTTTTGAGCGCGGTGTCGATTATGCGTCGATCATCGATCATATCGAGCGTATCACTGCGTTAATTGTTGAGATTTGCGGCGGCAAGGACACGCTGGTCGGGCCTGTCGATGATCACATTGTCAATTTGCCCCAGCGTAAAAGGGTGAAAATGCGCACCGCGCGTGCGGTGAAGGTGATTGGTGTGCAATTGTCGGATCTGCAGATTGCCGATATCTTGACGCGTCTTGGCCTTGAATTTACGCAGGAGCTTGGCCTGTTCTCGGTGACCCCGCCGTCCTATCGTTTCGATATCGAAATCGAAGAAGATCTGATCGAGGAAGTTGCGCGCGTCTATGGCTTCGAAAATATTCCAGCGCTACCACCGGTGGCTGCGAACACGATGCGCAGTGCGCCGGAAAATATGCGCTCGCTGTTTTCAATCCGCCATCGCCTGGCTGATTTCGACTACCAGGAGGTAATCAATTTCAGCTTTGTTGAAGAAGCATGGGAGGCCGATTTTGCTGGCAACACGAATCCGATCAAGTTGATCAACCCCATCGCCAGCCAGATGAGCGTAATGCGTTCGTCGCTGGTTGCGAGTTTGGTTGCAAATGTGCGTTACAACCTGAACCGCAAGCTCAATCGTGTACGTCTGTTCGAGGTCGGTGCAGTGTACTTGCGTAACCAAGCGGTGCATGAGGGCCCGTTATCGGTTGCTGGCTACGACCAACCCAAGCGCGTTGCGGCAATTGCTTACGGATCGCTTGCAGATGAGCAGTGGGGACTGCCAACACGAAATGTCGATTACTTCGACATCAAAGCGGATTTGGAGGCGCTGTTTGCGCCGCAGAGCCTGCGTTTCACGAAGGCTGAACATCCAGCTCTGCATCCGGGGCGTTCCGCACGGGTTATCCTAGATGACCAAGTAATTGGCATTATTGGGGAGTTGCATCCTCGCTGGCAGCAGAAGTATGACTTACCGTTGGCACCAGTTGTGTTCGAGGTTGATGCGCAAGCTTTGCAGACACGGAATATCCCGGTTTACCAAGAAATTTCGAAATTCCCGGTAGTTACACGTGATATTGCGGTGGTTGTCAAACAATTGGTGACTGTGCAGGACTTGATGGATACTTTTGCCGTTGAGCGGCTATCCAATCCGGCCTGTGCTATCATGCAAGCCATTGTTTTATTTGATGAATATCGTGGCAAGGGGCTGGAAAATGACGAAAAAAGCCTTGCTTTCCGTTTTGCCTTGCAAGATACTCAAACTACCCTGCAAGACGACAGAGTAGATGCCGCGATGGCTGCATTTATCGCGTCTGTCGAGAAGAAACACGGAGCAAAATTACGTGCATGACGACATGCGCGTGTATCAGCTCACAAGCAGGGCAGGGAACGCAATTACCATGAATGACGTGAATTCCGCCGAATTTCAATCCGTCTTGGTCGCCGACCTCAATCGTGCAATGCAAGAGGCTCAGGCGCGTACGCAGGCCGAAAAGGAACTGCCGACCCTGACTAAGGCAGAGCTGGCTGAACTTCTGTTTGAGCAAGTAGGCCTGAATAAACGCGAAGCGAAGGATATGGTTGAAACTTTCTTTGGCGAAATTCGCAATGCCTTGGAGCGGGGGGAATCGGTCAAGCTGTCCGGTTTCGGCAATTTTCAGTTGCGTGACAAGCCGCAGCGGCCTGGCCGCAATCCAAAGACCGGTGAGGAAATTCCGATTACCGCGCGGCGCGTGGTGACCTTTCATGCAAGTCAAAAGCTCAAAGGCATGGTGGAAACTGCCAACCAAAAAACGCTGGCGCGTGTCGCCTGCTGACATCCTGATCTATGACCGAGTGCACCAATAAGACTGAAGCTGTTGTTTTGCCGCCGATTCCGGCAAAACGCTATTTCACGATTGGCGAGGTCAGTGATTTATGCGGTGTGAAGCCGCATGTATTGCGCTACTGGGAGCAGGAGTTCACGCAACTCAAGCCAGTGAAGCGCCGTGGCAATCGAAGGTATTACCAGCATCATGAGGTGCTGTTGATCCGACGCATCCGTGAATTGCTGTATGAGCAAGGTTTTACGATTAGCGGCGCGCGTAACAAGCTCGACAACCATATTGCCGATAGCGGGAGTCTGACTGCAGAGCTACGGCCATTGAGTGCCGATACGGTCGCGATCCGGCAGGAGTTGAGGGAAATTCTCAATTTACTTAAGCGCTGATTACGCTCCAGATGGATAGGTATCTGGTACTTCTTCATGTTTCTATTCACAATAAAACTCATGCGTACCATGTGTCGCTTTGCCAAGCAGCACAATAGCCGCGTCGCTAACTTAACTGCCCGACGACGTAGCCATAGTCCTCGTTGCGCTCAATAGATGCACTTCATTCAGGAGCGCTTTCTGGTCTGATCGGTCAGCCATGTCGAACCTTTGAAAATACCTGTGTTAGGAGATATTCTTTCGCGCCGTTTTTCAAAGGTTCAATGTTATGTGCGCCATTACCCGAGATTGTTATCCTGCAAGTTCTTTCAGTATGCATTGAAAAGAAAAAGGGTTACAGACACGAAATCTGTAACCCTTTATTCATTGGTCGGGGCGAGATGATTCGAACATCCGACCCCCTGCACCCCATGCAGGTGCGCTACCAGGCTGCGCTACGCCCCGACAGAAGGCAACCATTATAGCAGAGCGCCAATGCTTTCCGCTATGCAGGCAAATATCCGCATTTTGACGCTTTGCGGAAGGGACGAAAACACGCAGAATAACGCTAATCAGAAAAATCTTTCGCGCGATCCCGGCGGGTGCGGGAAATCGTACGGATAAACGATCATGACGATTAAAATCAGCGATCAATTCGACGCTGGCGCGATAGATGTCGTGTGCGCCGATCATCCTGCAACGATAGAACTCAAACTGCGCAAGGATTCGCATGCCGATTTCCTGCAATGGTTTTACTTCCGGCTGCAAGGCGCGCGCGGCAAAGCATGCACGATGCGCTTCCTGAATGCCTCCGACGCGACTTATCCCGAGGGGTGGGCAAACTACCAAGCGGTTGCGAGCTATGACAGGGAGCAGTGGTTTCGGGTGCCGACTACATATGACGGAAAGGTATTGACAGTCACGCATACTCCGCAGCATGACAGCGTGTATTACGCGTATTTCGAGCCGTATTCATGGGAGCGTCATTTGCAGCTTCTGGCGCGTGTGGAGCGCGCAGATTTTGCACGGGTGCGGGATCTCGGCACGTCGGTAGACGGGCGCGACATCAATCTCGCTGTCATTGGCAATCCGGAGGCAACCAGCAGGGTGTGGGTGATTGCACGCCAACATCCCGGAGAAACCATGGCCGAATGGCTGGTGGAGGGAATGATAGAGGCGCTGCTGGACCGCGCCAATCCGTTCGCGCGTAAGCTGCTGCAGCATGCGGTGTTCTACATTGTGCCGAACATGAACCCCGATGGGGCTGTGCGTGGCAACCTGCGCACCAATGCGGCCGGCGTCAATCTCAACCGCGAATGGATGGCACCGTCGATGAAAAAAAGTCCGGAAGTTTTTTTGGTCAAGAACAAGATCCATGAAGTCGGCTGCGACCTGTTCTTCGATATTCATGGCGATGAAATCCTGCCGTATGTGTTTGCTGCGGGTTGTGAAATGCTTGAAGGATTCAGTGCGCAGCAGGCGGCGGAGCAGCAGGAGTTCGTTGACCACTTCAAACTTGCGAGTCCCGATTTTCAGACTGAACATGGATATGAACCGACCAAATACAAGGAGGACATGCTCCAATTGGCGTCCAAGTACATTGGACATACCTTCAAGTGCCTCTCGCTGACCTTGGAAATGCCTTTCAAAGACAATGCAAATCTTCCGGACCTTGAAGTCGGCTGGAACGGCGCACGCAGTGCCAAACTCGGCGCTGCAATGTTGCAGCCGATCTTATGTGCGGTCATGAAAGGGGTATCGGTATCGTGAGCATTGAGATCGAGCGCAAGTTTGTGGTCACTGGCGATTGCTGGAAAATGCTGGGGCGGGGCGTATTGCTGCGCCAGGGTTATCTGTCGTCGTCACCCGAGCGCATCGTCCGTGTGCGCATCGAAGACGACAAGGCAATGCTCACAATCAAAGGCCGCACGGTCGGTGCCACACGCGGAGAGTGGGAATATCCGATTCCGTTAGAGGATGCACAGGTGTTTCTCGATAGCTTATGTGAGCGACCGATTATCGAAAAATACCGATATCGTATTCCATATCAGGGATTAACCTGGGAAGTCGATGAATTCCTGGGTGATAATGCCGGGCTGGTGGTGGCGGAAGTCGAACTGAAGCGCGAAGACCAGCTGTTTGCGAAACCGGAATGGGTAGGAGAAGAGGTGACGCACGACACGCGTTATTTCAATGCGAGTCTGCTGCGCCACCCTTATTCCAGATGGTGATTTTTACTTAATGAAAATGCCCGGTTCCACTCGGCGCGTCTTCTGGCATTTCCGCATGCATCAGTTCACCCTCAGCATCCGGATATAGCGGTGCACCGCAATCGTCACAGAATTCCATTGGAAAGCGTTCGCTATGGCGCTTGATGTGCGTGATGCCGCATGCACGCAGCAATGCGACAATTTCCTCGATTGGCGTGCGTAGCTCCTCGGAAACGTTTTCTGGCGTCATTACGGCTTCCAGCGTAATAGTGGCTGTTTCCTCTTCATCTTCCTGGCCATACAGCGGCCAGACGACGCCATAAATGACTTCAGGATTCTGGCGCAGTGTAAATCCGATCCGATATTCATCTACCCGTCCGGCGACCAAATCTTCGCTGAAGCCGCCGATAATCGCACGCAGTCCGTTCGCCTCGACTCCCAGAGTATTCGTCAGGTAATGTATCGCTGCCTGAATTGATGCAGGACGAATCTGCTTGTCCGCTTCGCGGCATGCAAAGTAATAAGCTTCGGGCAGCAGCAGTTCGATGCCACAACCCGGCAGCAGCGACATGATGTTCGGGCCGGCTTGTGCTCGCCATTGGACGAGCGCTTGCGCACGGTCGTCCGGATGCATCGATGCTTGCCAGCCGAACAGAGGGGTGCCGGCACGCGCGGCAACTGCAGCGAGCAGGTAGCGCGTGTCAGCCAGGAAGGGGGCGGTCTGTGGTGCATTGGAAAGCGGCCGCGGCACAGTGCCTTTGACGGCTGCTTGTGCCATACGCTGTGTGATTGCATAGGTTGCGGCGTGTGTGCGCGGCAACTGGTCGATCGAAAACAGCGTAGGTTGCATCGCCAAGTGCGTATCGGGAGCCAGCACATGTCCATGCAAATGCGCTGACAACACGGTACGCATCTCGTCCGGGATCGTTCCCGAAGCAATGGAAAAACGGGTCCACGCCAGGATCGGTACTGCGATCAGCAGGGCATCGTACTGAATGCCATCATGTTCGATAGTACACGATTCACTGCCGGCTTCGACTGCTTCCATCAGCGTGTCATATGCAACGAGATCGGTTTTGAACAAATGTTCAAGCGCATGATCGATCGTTTCCTGATGCCCGGTTTTCAGCAATTTATGCAGCAAGGCATCGAGAT
>DASVLY010000110.1:0-1862 GCA_036384635.1 Noviherbaspirillum sp.
TGCTCTGTAGGCATAGGGATCAGCGCCTCATGGTCGCCGGCCTCGAAATAGATGTCCGGCTGCTGCGTCAAGCTATCGTCCAGGTAGGTCGGCATGCCGTAAGCCATTGCAACCGGCGGCACCGCGCCCACTTCGCAATCCTTGAACACTTCGCGTACTTCATTTTCGCTCGCCAACACCAGATGCCGGCCGGTTCCTGCCCACAATTCCGACAGGCGCAGATGGTACGTTGACGGCAGCACTGCAGCGGCGTAACCGCGCTCATCCTGCAGCAACACGGTCTTGGCCAGACGGTCGCCCGGCACATGGGCCGCTTCCGCAGTCTCCATGCTGGTGGAACTGTACGGATGCCGCACGACTTCGTACTGACTGCCTTTGCTGCGCAAACAACGCTCCAGGGTGGGTGACATGGACATGATATGCCTCCGCTAAGACAGGTTGTAGCTTCAATATAGTGGCTAAGGTATGGGTTGTGAAGGCCGCATTGAAGAACGGCGCATTCATTGCAGCGAAACAAGTTGAAGAAGCTGATGCCTCAATACCCGCGTCACGTCCGGCTGCAACTGCGCGATCTGCTTTTCCAGATCGGCGTCCAGCGACAGCGGAGCCAGGATGTTGCAGCCGCCTTCGAGCAAGCCAATGCGCAGCGCCCGCGCACTCGGCCTGCCTTTGCGCGGCCTCGGTCTCACCTTCCGGGGCGACCAGGGAATTGATGACAACGATTTTCAGTTGTCTGGAAGCTGTGGCCATGCTGGAATCCGTCGGTTGATCCTGTCCTCCGCTCACCGCTTCAGTGCAGCTGCGGATCGCGGCAATGCGACAGTCTCTTATGCACTTTCCTTTACAATGAGGGCTTTGCAAAAAACCTGCCACCCTTCCCCCATGCTTGTTCTCGGCATCGAATCCTCCTGTGATGAAACCGGCATTGCGTTGTACGACACGCAACGCGGCCTCCTTGCGCATGCGCTGCACTCGCAGGTGGCAATGCATGAAGAATACGGCGGCGTCGTACCGGAACTGGCTTCGCGCGACCACATCCGGCGCGCGATCCCGCTCCTGGAACAGGTGTTACAACATAGCGGAGTACCGCGCACGGCAATCGATGCAATCGCCTATACACAAGGGCCGGGGCTGGCCGGCGCACTTCTGGTCGGCGCATCGATCGCCTGCGGTCTGGGCCTTGCGCTGGACAAGCCGGTGCTGGGTGTGCATCACCTGGAAGGCCATTTGCTCTCGCCGCTGCTATCGCGCGATCCGCCGTCCTTCCCGTTCGTCTCGCTGCTGATCTCAGGCGGGCATACGCAATTGATGCGAGTCGACGGCGTCGGCCAGTACACGCTGCTGGGCGAAACATTAGACGATGCGGCGGGCGAAGCATTCGACAAGTCAGCCAAGCTGCTCGGACTCGGCTATCCCGGAGGGCCGGCGATTTCGCGCCTGGCCGAGTTCGGCGATCCGAATGTATACAAGCTGCCGCGCCCGATGCTGCATTCGAAAGACTTGAACTTCAGCTTTTCCGGGCTGAAAACCGCGGTGCTCACGTTGGTGAAGAACCAGATCACCAATATCTGCGAACAGGACAAGGCGAATGTGGCGCGTGCGTTCGTCGATGCGATTGTCGATGTGCTGGTGGCGAAATGCGTGACGGCATTGCGGGAAACCGGCATGAAGAAGCTTGTGATCGCCGGCGGCGTCGGCGCCAACCAGCAGTTGCGCGCCGCGCTCAATGCAGCGGCCCGGCAGCGGCGCTTCCGCGTGTTTTATCCCGAGCTGGAATTTTGCACCGACAATGGCGCGATGATTGCGTTTGCCGGGGCGATGCGCCTGCAGATCAATCCCAATGCGGCCAAACGCGATTACGC
>DASVLY010000111.1:0-7291 GCA_036384635.1 Noviherbaspirillum sp.
TAAGAGTGTATTTCTCGTTTACCTTTCGTGTCTTGTGGTTGAAGAATCGGTCCTCGTCCCAAGGCAGGATCGGTTCGGTTCCGTCAGTGCGATGAAGAATATCCCCTAGCTTCTTTGTTCCCTTCGGGGGCAGATTAAGGATATTCCAGTCAAATGCAACAGGCTCTTTGAAGCCTACAATGATGATCCGTTCACGATGCTGCGGAACAAAGTGTGCGCCATCGATAACACGATAATGCACGTCATATCCGAGTTCGTCTTTCAACGTGCGATGAATCACATCAAACGTACGGCCCTTGTCATGGGACCGCAGGTTCTTTACGTTTTCAAGCAGGAATGCGCGAGGTTGTTTTGTCTCGATGATCTTGGCAACGTTAAAGAAGAGTGTACCCTGAGTTTCATCGGCAAATCCATGTGCCCGACCCAACGCGTTCTTCTTTGACACCCCAGCAATCGAAAACGGCTGACACGGAAAGCCTCCCAGCAGCACATCATGATCGGGAATATCCTTCTCGATAACCTGCGTTATGTCGCCGGCAATTGAATGCCCGCCTGGATAATTCGCCGAATAGGTTTTCTGCGCGTATGAATCCCATTCGCTCGTGAAGACACAGCGTCCGCCAATTTCTTCAAACCCGATGCGAATGCCGCCGATTCCAGCGAACAGGTCAATGAATTTAAAAGCCGGAACATCGTCGAACGGCAATTCCAGTGGCAGCAACCTTTGCAGCGCATGCACTAGATATGCCGGTGGATGCGACTGGCGTGCTTCCCATCGGCGTACCGTTCTGACGTCCACTCCAAGGCGGCTGGCAATTTCTGCTTGTGAATGGAATTTTTTTGCTGCCGCCAGATATTCGTATGCAGCACTTTCGATAGGGAAAGTATGGTGTATTGTAGCCATGGGTTCTCTGGGAATAATTGCGGACATTATGACTTGTATTTTTCCCTAATGCGACAGGGATTTGAGATAAATGTTGGTAAGTCACCACCAAATAACTGTATATTCATACAGCTATTATAGAAAGATAAAAGTCGTTCGGGGTTGAGGAAAGCAGCCTATGCACATCATCCCCCCCCCACCCAAGGCTATCGCACCAAAACATATTGATTCTCAAAGAGTTGGGGAGCGTGTTGAAAGCATGAGGGAATCGGCGTCCACCCTGTCTTTTGGCGGAGAGAGCGATGGGCCGGGAAATTCGATTCGAGGAGTGGAAAGAATGTTTTGCGGCATTGCCGGATCCGCAGGTAGTAGGCCGGCATGCAAAGCGTGGTGATGGTTCAAGCGCTGCGCGAGACAGCGCAGGACGTGACAGTGGAAAAACGGTACTACGTCAGTTCGCTGGCGCACGCCATTCGCAGCCATTGGGAAATAGAGAACCGGCTGCACTGGTGTCTGGACGTGACGTTTCACGAAGATGGTTGCCGGACCCGCTGCGGCCAGGCGCCGCAAAACCTCAATATCGTGCGCAAGATTGCGATGAACCTGCTGCGCATGAATCCATTGAAGCGCACGTTGCCGAAGAAACGCCTGCGGGCATGCCTGGACACTGCATATCTCGCCCAAGTGCTGGGCGTCCCGGCATGACTTCATCGCTATTTTTTCAGAAGGGACTACATCTTTGAAAATTCATGAGTTTTTGATGCGTAAGCCCTGAGAGCTGCCCATGCCAGAACGACTGGTATCATCGACGCTGTAATTCCTGCGATCCACAGACTTTTTAGGAATCCCTTCAGCCATCTCGGGATCTGTTCAAACCACTTTATTAGAGGCTTTGGTGCTTTCCGTTGGCTGACGAGGTCTAACAAGTAAATGTAAATGGTAATTGCTGTGACACCAGCGACCACGATGTCGAAGAGCCTCGGTCGGCGACGTCGTTGATCGGTTGGGCGAGTTGCATCACAAGCATGCAGGATTTGAAAGTTTTCACGCAACTTGTCAAAGTTCGCTCGGCTATTGTCATAGAACATGAAAAAGCCCTTGTATATCAATGAGGGCTGTTTTGTTTTTGGTGTCAGGCGACACGCGACGACATGCCCATTCCACTAGATCTGACGTCATTCGAAAAGGCGCTTCTTCGACTCGAAGAGGCGCTGCGGGCCTATGAGGGTGCGCCGAACAACACCCTCTACCGCGACGCCACGATCCATCGCTTCGAGTTCACCTACGAAGTCGCGCATAAGATGCTCAAGCGCTACCTCGAAATGACGGTGCCTAATCCGGCAGCAATCGATGAAATGGCCTTCGCCGACATGATTCGTACCGGCAGCGAGCAAGGCTTGCTGCGGAGCGGATGGGACAAATGGAAGGACTACCGCAAGGCGCGCGGCGCCACCAGCCATACCTACGATGAAGCGAAGGCAATAGAAATTGCCGCCATCATCCCCGACTTCCTGTCCGAAGCGCAAAGCTTGTTTGCCGTACTCCGGAAGCGGGTTCAGGCCGATTGATGACTTCGCTACCGAAACTCGAAATCAGCCCGGCGCATTGGGCTATCGTGACGGAAATTCTGCAGCGCCATCTTTCACACAAGACGACGGTCTGGGCCTTCGGTTCGCGCGCCCGGTTTGCCGCCAAGCCCTATTCCGACCTTGATCTCGCCATGATTGGCGATTCGCCATTGTCGCTGTCCGAACTTGCCGCGCTTGAGTATGCTTCACCGAATCCGCGCTGCCGTTCAAGGTTGATATTGTCGATTGGGCGACGGCGAGCGAATCCTTTCGTAACATCATTCGGCAAACGCATGTCGTTGTTTGGCCGCCAGAAAGTGCAGGGGCGACATAAGCCTGAAGATTGCCGGGCAGCTTTCCGAGCAGGCCCAGCCCAACTATCGAGTTTCACATCGCCAATCATGCTGACTGACGTAATCACCCGCGCCACTCACGACGCCGACGTTCGCCCTCCACCGAACTCCTCTTCAATGCTGCGCAGCGCTTCATTCAGATCAAACACCCGTTTCATATCCTGCTGCGCCAGGGCGATTTCGCGCTCGGCCATCAGAAGGGCTCGCCAATCGCTGAAATGGTATTCCTCGCGGCCTTCCAGAGGCGTGAGCAATTCCCGCGCGCGCTCCACGTCGCCCTTGCGCGCCGCGACGCGGGCCAGGCCGGTCTGCGCGAACAAGTATGCCGGGTCGAGTTCGGCGGCGCGCTGAAAAAGTTTTTCGATCTCACCAAGGTCGTGGTCGAGCGCATACTTGATGCTGGCGACGTTGCCTATCAATGTAGGAGTGTCGGGATGGGCGGTCGCCAATGCCTCGGCAATGTGCAATGCGTCGTGCAGATCGCCTTGCGCCAGCAGACGATGCATCTGTTCGAGCCGCGCTTGCGATGCCGGCGGCAAGCCGATGTCCTTGTATTCGGCATGCAGGCGTATCGGGCGCAATGCCAATTCCCGCACTTCGCCGCGCAGCAGCAGTTGCTGCAGCCGGCCGGCTTCGGCAAAACCGTGTTCCTGCAGCCATACGTCCAGATCCAGCCGCACCTGATCCGGACCGCATGGGCGGACCAGGAGGCTGCGCAGTGTATCGACAGCGGCCTCGTCGCCGGCCAGCGCGCGCGACTTGAGAATGGCGATGGCATAAATGCGCACGCCTGCGCCGCCCAGTTCGGCCGCAACAGTGAGATAGTCGGCATGGGCGTCGCAACGGGACAGTTGGTCATCGAATATCGCATCCTTGGCGGACGAACCTTTCGCCGATTGATACTCCATGATCCAGGACTGCGGAAACCAGTCACGGAATTCGCCGGCCTTGACATCGATTTCCCCGCCGAACTCGCGCAATCTCAGCATCAGCACAGCGTCGTTGGCGTCAAGGTTGTCCGGATCGAGATCGAGGGCTTCGGCGAAGAGTCCGCCGGCAGCCTCCATGTCGCCTTGCCGCAGTGACGCCAGTCCGGCGAAATACGCGCACATCGAGTGTTCGACGACATATTCCTCGTTCCAGAATTCGGCTTCCTGCATGGCGTGCCAGGCGTCAATTGACTCACTATGCGCGCCCAGCAGCAACAGTCCGAACATTTTGCCGTACGCATCTTCCGCCCGCAGCGGCTGCGCATTGCGCAAGGCTTCGGCCAGTTCGCAGGCAGACCCGCGTCCGGCGGTCCACAGGCGCAGTTGCACGACGTGGTGCAACGCGAACAGGTTGCGCATGTCGTGCCGCCAGTTCGCTTCGAAGCCGTCCAGTGCCGCCGCGATCTCGCCTTGCGCAAAGCGCGCCAGCGCCAGGTTGTTGCGCGTTGAGGGATGGTCGATGCCTTCGAGCACGGCAATCGTTTCGCGAAAGCGTCCGTACGTCAGAAACAGGCGCGACAGGTCGACCGCGACGGCTTGATCGAAAGTGAGATCGGCCAGCGGGCCGTGCAGCGGCGACAATTCGGGGAAAGGCTCGCCTTCGGCTTGCGCGAGCTTTTGCACGGCCGATGCGCCGAGTGCCACCAGGCCGGCGGCAAAAGCGGAATCCCGCAGCGCCTCCAGCGCGGCCTGGCTGCCGGGCGAGGTTGTCGACCAATCCCAGGCATGGCGGCTCGCGGAGAGAAAATCTCCGGCGTTGTTGTCCACTTCCCAGGCCAACCCCAGAAGAGGCTTGAAGGCCGGATAGCGTTCGCGCAATTCGGCGACGCGCATTTGCGCTTCTTCATACCGTCCGACGCGCGAGAGCTTGCGCACGGCATCCAATTGCGCCGATTGCGGAGCGGAGGGTTTGTTTTTCCGGGTGTGTGAGGATTTCTTTTTCACGGATGCGGACAACGGCAGAGTAAAAACGGAGAGTGTAACTGTTATGACACACATATTCCTGTGCTCGATCAATGATCGTATCGCGCAGAGTACGCGCTTGCCTGCCGTCTGCTTGTCGCAGCGCATGATACGATTTTGAACGACAGCATCGTCGACGAACTCGGCCGGCAAGCTGAAACCGGCCGCAGAAGAAGCATTAGTCAATGCCGGAATTGCCGAATATGGCCGAGGAGGAATCGGACAAGCGCAAGAAATAGCCGGGGTGGCAGTCCTCGCCCCTGGCCTGCTTGCGACGGAAGCGAGCAGGCGTGCGTTCGCGCGATCCTGATACACTCCTGAACCAGCACGGTTTCGGCGACAGCCGTTCCGCCCTTCCCACCCCACCGTTCCAGGCCACGCCATTCCATGAAAGCCCCGAAAAGAATTCAGCCTCTCATTGAAGAGGGTTTGGTCGATGCGGTCATCCGTCAGCTCATGAGCGGCAAGGAAGCAACCGTGTATGTGGTGCGCTGTGGCGACGAGATCCGCTGCGCAAAAGTCTACAAGGAGGCCAGTCAGCGCAGCTTCCGGCAGGCCGCGTCCTATCAGGAAGGCCGCAAGGTGAGAAACAGCCGGCAGGCGCGGGCAATGGAGAAAGGTACTCGCTACGGACGCAAGATGCAGGAAGAGGTGTGGCAAAACGCTGAGGTGGATGCCTTGTACCGTCTTGCCGCCGCCGGCGTGCGGGTGCCCAGGCCGTATGTCTGCTTTGAAGGCGTGCTGTTGATGGACCTGGTGACGGATGCCGGCGGCCATGTGGCGCCGCGCTTGAACGATGTGGAGCTGACGGAGGAGCTGGCGCTGCGATATCACGCGCATCTGCTGCGTGAGGTGGTGCTGATGCTGTGCGCGGGTGTCATTCACGGCGATCTGTCCGAATACAACATCCTGGTCGATGCGGATGGCCCGGTCATCATTGACTTGCCGCAGGCGATCGATGCGGCCGGCAATACGGAGGCGGAAGCGATGCTCGAGCGCGACGTGGCGAACCTGGCGACGTTTTTCAGCCGCTTTGCGCCGCAGCTCGCGACGACACAGTACGGGAAGGAAATCTGGGCGCTCTACGGCGCAGGCTTGTTGCGTCCCGAGACGGTGTTGACCGGACAGGTTGCCGTCGACGAGCGGCCGGCCGATGTGGATGCCGTGATGCGCGAGATCGCGCTGGCCCGCAAGGAGGAGGAAGAGCGGCTGCGTCGTCTGCAGGAGATGAACTAGCCCTCCGCTGCGTCATAGGCGCATCGTTAGAGCGGTTGGCCGAAGAACAGGATTACATACCCGCAACAGGAAAAGACAATGAACGACAGTTTGACGAAGGATGAATACGAGGCGCTGGCCCAGATCAGGAAGGCTCGCAAGGGCGAGCGGCCCAGTGCATGCGTGGCGAGGAATGCCAAGGCGCTCATCGGCCTGAAATACGTGACGCGCGGGAAAGACGGCGCGTTCATGCTGACCGAAAAAGGCCAGCAAACCTTGTTCGTCAAACGCTGTATCGACGGGCTGCGCGCGGTGGCAACCGCCGCAGTGGCAGCCGCCGCACCCGCAAAGCTTGATGCCGACGTCGCTACTTTCCTGAGCAGGAAGGGACTGATCGCGCCGCATGCAGCGGGAGAAGGATTCGACCTGACCGAGCGCGGGCGCGAATCGCTTGCGGATATCGAGTCACGAGAAGGCAAGTCGACGTAATCTATAGCAAGTTTGTCTGTGACGGCTGCGCGTCCGCCAACCGTTTCATGTGCGCCGGAATACGGATCAGAGGCTTACCATCGGATGTGCTGTTCCAGTCCATCCACGGCAACCCGAAGACGGAATACCCGTTCTATCCCGGCCATGCAGACGAGACGGGCGCGGGTTTCGTGAAACTGCGAGGCAGGCAGCTCCTCCCGCAGGAATACAATATCGTTTTTATCATGTATGCACCGGCCGCCGCGTGCGCTCTTGCTATTTGTTATGTCTTCCTCCCGTCATCTTTCCCTCGTTTCCTCGCGTCCCATGAGCAAACCTCTGCAAAATTGCAGCCCGGCCGAGCGCACCGTCGTCGCACTGCTCGCCGTCCACGGCGAGGCGCTCGGCAAGACGCGCATACTCGAGTATTTGCGCCACATGGGCGTGCGCGATGCGCGGGGACGCGGCTTTACCAACGTCACCCTCGGCGAAACGCTGGGCCGCCTGCGCGAACTCGGACTGGCGACGGCACCGGAAGGCAGCGGCTTCATCTGCGCGCCGCACATCGCGCAGCAGGCTTTGCGCGAGGCACTCGACAACGGCAGCTTCGATGCGTTGTGCATGGCGATCGAAGAAATCGATCCGGCACGGCGCACCTATGGCGGCCATCTTTACATGCGCACGTATCCGCAAGCCGTGGCGCGCTTGCGCATGGCGATGCTGCGCGGCTTGTCGCCGCAGGAGTTGCTGCCCTGGCTTGAAGCCTGCTATCAGTTCGAGGTGTCCTCCGAATCACATCCTTATGCCGATGCCATCGGTCGTCCTTTCGATGCCTCCTTGTTCGCGCATCTG
>DASVLY010000112.1:0-3343 GCA_036384635.1 Noviherbaspirillum sp.
TGCCTTGCCCGCGAAACGGTCTGCGCATACAAGCGCAAACGCGCCCTGCAAGGGTTGCAACGTCGCAGGGCGCCCATATCGCGCCTGCCAAAATTTCAATCGGTTGCACTCCCTTACTTAACAGGTGACGCCAATGCTTTGCCAAGGCGATATAGCGGGACTCAGAGGACTGTGAAGGCACCATAACAAAGCGCTGGATCGCCTGCCATACGAGGCTATTCCGAGAGGGCCGTAACGCCAGATGGTGCCTTACCGGCTCGTCTGAAGGGAGACCAAGGGATCGGCGCAGGAATAAGTTGCACAATTTTTCTGTCCATAGTCGGCGGCTGCTGCCTTGCGCGTCGCAATGCCCGCACTGCGACGCGCCGCACGCCTTGCATCGCACCGGCTATGGCCGCCAAATTGCTCAACTTATTCCTGCGCCGATCCCTAAAGCGGATAATGTCGTGTGCATCCTCTGCAGATCGCTCGCAATCCGCAGAGGACGCACGAAATCCATGAATACCTCAAAGACTGTGCTGAGGCATTGTGACGGTGGAGTTGCCGCCACTATACACATACAGGTAATTGACGCCGTTGGAACTCGCCTGTTTCACCTTCAGCGTTTCGCCAGGCTGCAGCGTATATGTTGTCACGCCCTCGTTGTGAGTCAGTTCAGGCAAGGCGCCAGCCTCCGGTTCGCCGGATGCCAACTTCTGCGAGATCATTGCCAGTTGATCCGCCGTGAACAGCGGCGTCAGTTCGGTGAGCCGAATACTGGAGCCTCCTCCCTGCGCCGCCTTGAACATACTCACAAGCTGTTCCAATACTTGCGGCGCACCGGCGGTAATTCGGTCCATGTCCTGCGCGCCAAGCAAGGCCGGCTCTGCAGCACAGGTCAGGGCAGAGTAAGCAAATAGAGGCAGCAATGCGAGCTTGTGTTTTAAATCTGCTTTCATTTCATCTTCCTTTTACTGCGCTAAAGGCCGCAGAGCTGCTTTGAGCAAAGACAGCACTTTGCTCAAAGCGCGAATGACAAACTATTGAGACTTCGTCGAATAGTTACTGGGGAGGCTAAAGACAACCGCTGTATTGTTGTCGCCGATCTGAACGATCGTTACAGGCGCATAGATCTCCTGAGTAATTGCGGTGCGATTAAAGACATCATTACGAGCACGCCAGGAACCATGAGTCGGAGTGTCTCCCTTATATCTTCCAGCGGTAATACTGTCCATCTGGGTTGCAGTCAGCAACATCGGCTCATCTCGCGGCAGCTCGGCTGAAAATGCGATGGACGGCAATGTTATCAAAGACATGGCGATCATCTTGGTTACTGGCGATTTTTTCATTCATTTCTCCTTTTTATCTGGAAGTTAAAACCGCATGAAATGGGGGAAACACGCGCTTCCCCCTCACATACTTTAAGCATTGCGCACTTAAAAAATAAGCACGAAATTTCGATCATCTCATCCGAACTTTGCGCGATTCGATTCATTTTTCCGATCGGTTTTCATCTTCGCAAGACAAATGCCATGCGCACTAGCGCAGGATGACGAATTCGCTTGTTCTCGGTTTCAATTGATTGGGCGGCGGCACCTTATCGCGCCGCTGGACCGTGAAACCAATATGTCCTAATGATGGATAGTCGATCCAGCGTTCCATGAATTCCTGAAGCGACATGGTGCGGTTTCCCCATGCCGGATCGGCGAGCAGCGCATGGTTGCCATACATGCCGCGAAAAATAACGAAGTGGTTATAGCCGTTGGTCGTGATTGGAACGATAAGCGGCGCCTTGGCAGCCAGATCCTTGAGCTGCAGCTTTCCATAACCGTTTCCCTGATAGCCACGCGCCTCGGCATTGCGCTTAAGGTCGAGCAATGAAAAGCCTTCGCGGATTCGTACCAGTTTCGGATTCCGAATGTATTCCTCGCGCTTCATGAGCGAGACCGCGATATCTTTTTCCGTCACCGGTTCACCGTGTTGATACCGCAACAGTGTAGCCAGCGCTGCAGCGCCGCAACTCAAGTCCCATTTTTGAATCACCACATTTTCATGCCGCATTTCCAACAGTGATTTCACCGGCTGCGATTCGGCCCGCGCAGCAGACAACAGCGACAAAAAAATCACTGCGCACAATGCCCGGAAAAAATTGGCGAGCACCGCCGTCATTACACAAAGGGCGCGAGGTATGAAATTACGATTATTGTTAGTCATTTAATGCATCCTTTCTGGACAACGAATCCGGATCGCTCAAGCACCAGGCAGCGCCGTCCGATTCGGCTGCAAGAGTGCGCAATACTTCCGTCAACTGGCTTACAGCCGGGACGATCGCCCACGGATGTCCGTGAATCAGGTAGAGGATCGATTTGTAGCTGCGCACCTCCTCCAGCGGAATGCGCGCCAGCGTCTTCTCGTCCAGCCATTGCCGCAAGCGGTGCTGCGGCAACCACGCATAACCAAGCCCTTCGCGTACTGCCGCAACAACACTGTCAAAGCTGGTCACCCTCCAGCGCCGCCCCTGCAAAGGGCCCGGTGCGCCGGCCTTTTCCACCTCGTTAGGCTGTCCGATGCCGATCTGGATATGCTGCAGGAAGTCGACCGGTGTCACGTCCCGATTCAGCTTCAGCAACGGATGCTCCGGACTGGCGACCGGAATATATTCCACCTCGGCGATCGGTTCGCCGAGATAGCCGAGCGGCACGCGTTCGCCGATGACAAGGTCCACATGCGGGTCGCGCAAGGCGTCCTCGGCCTGCAATGCCGCCACTTCATGCAACTTCACATGGCCTGCACCTTTCCCGATCACGGTGAACTTCCTGAGCGCCTGCATCAGCAAATCGGACGGAAAATTGTGATCGACAACCAGTTGCACTTCTCCGCCCCATCCCCGGCTCAGGTTTCTGGCAAAGATTTCGAGCTCGACCGCTTGTTTCAATACATTGCGCGAGCGTTCCAGCAGGGTGCGTCCCTCGGTCGTGAGCACCGCCTTGCGACCCTCGATGCGCAATAGCGGAACGCCGAGCAGATCCTGCAACTTGGCGATCGCGTAACTGATCGTGGATTGACTCAGATGAAGCGCCTTCGCCGCTTCCGCATAACCACCGCAGTCGACGACCGCATGCAACAGTCGCCACTGCTTCAGGCTTACATAAAGATTCTGGATGTCGTATGGCCTGGAATTGAATTTTGTACGCGAGCTGTCGAAGCGATATGACTGTTCCAAAGCTTGCTTTCTTGAATCCGTCATTTTTCATCCTTCTATATCCAAAGCAACTACGTCTGATCCGCCCACTAACGATGACGATGAGCCTCGGCAAAACAATGCGTTGTCGGCAGTTACCGTTGGAGAGGGCGATCCGCACAG
>DASVLY010000113.1:0-1503 GCA_036384635.1 Noviherbaspirillum sp.
AAAACGGTATCGAGCTGCGGCAGCGACGCGCGCTGCGAAGAGTCCCTGAAATACTCGTCGAGCATTTTCTCGACCTGGCGCAGGCTGGTCTGCATTTCACCTGCCAGCGCCATGATGGTTTGCTGCTGCTGCGCCTGACGCGACATGTCGTCCAGCCATTGCGCGGACTCGGACGGCATTTCACCTGCCACCACCGCCAGCAAGCGAGCAATCAGCGCGTCGGCGCGTTCGGCAAAATTGTCCGGCAGGCGGGCGATGTTGTTGAGCGATGTTTCAACGAACAGCAGGCTGGTTGCCATTTCCAGTCCGAGCATGTCGCCCGGCTTCGCATGTGCCGCATGGCGGGCGATGCCCTTCAGCTCACGCAGCAGTTTGGTCAATGGGGCCGCGTTGAGCTTCGCCCCCGCTTCGGCCAGCGCACGCATTTCATGCTCGAAAGATTCAGCCGCGCCGGCATCGCCGCCGGCGATCCGGTTCCAGATGTTTTTCGCCTGCGTCAACTTTTCTTTCGCTGCCGCCAGTGCATCGACATCGATCTGTCCATAACGCTTCTTGTCGTAATCGGACGGCACCAGACCGTCGAGGCGATACGCGGCGCAGATCTGCTGCACGCGCGGCGACGGGTTTTGCGCTTTCGCGATAAAGAACAGTGCATCGCGCAACAGCCGCTCGGCGATGCTGTTCGAGCCTTGAGAAAGACGCCGGATCTGCAGGTTGATGCGCGCGAACAGTTGCTTGACGTAGATTTCGTTCCGGATCTGTCCGCCGGCGACCGCCTCGGCCAGCCCATGCATCACCCACCAGAATGCGCGGGCTTGCTGGTGGCTCTGCATGCGCTCGATTTCACCGATGAGTTTGGTCATCTCAGCCGCATTAGCCAGCTCAGCGCCGGCATCGGAACTCCTCAGGAACGGCAGCAGCGCTTTCTCGAAGCGCTTGCGCATGTTCATGTATTGCTCGGGTGTGGCGGCGTCCGCCGTTTCCGCGACCGGCAGCTTCGGACGGATCGCCAGATTGGGAAAAAACAGGTCAGCCGGATGGATGCGTTCCGCGCCGCGCGCTTCCAGCAGTGCACGATAGTACGGGAACAAGCGCACCGGTTGATGCGGCATGCCGGACAACAGCTCCTCCAGATATTCGGTCAACGCCTGGTAGCCGTTGCCGATTGCCTGCGCCAGCCCGGAGTTCAATTGCAGTTGCCCGGACTCGACCCGTTCCAGCAGGTCCTCGACGGTCTCGGTAATGATCGCCACGCCGTCGACATCGACGATTTGCAGCGCTCCATGCGCCTGGTGCAGATAGCTTTTCGCGTGGCGCAACGACGTCGCCTGGGCATCTGCGTCCTGCGTCGCAGCTTCCTGCAGTGCGGTTCTGGAACGATTGAGCGCTTCGCGAATCTCGCCCATCACCCAGGACAACGACCCGGTATCGAAGTCCCGGGTTCCTTGTGATGAGGCGGAAGAAGGGATGGTCATGGCTGCCTCGCGGGGTTCAAAAGGCGGC
>DASVLY010000114.1:0-2624 GCA_036384635.1 Noviherbaspirillum sp.
CGAAGTCCGGGGTGAGCTGGATCGCGTAAGTGGGGCATGCCTCTTCGCAGTAGCCGCAGAATATGCAGCGCGAGAAGTTGATGCGAAAGAACTGGGGATAGCGCCGCCCGTGTTCGTCTTCGGTTGCCTGCAATGCGATGCAGTCCACCGGGCACGCCACCGCGCACAGGTAGCAAGCCACGCAACGCTCGCCACCGTCGGGATCGCGGGAGAGAATGATGCGCCCACGCCAGCGTGGCGCCATGGGAATTTTTTCTTCCGGATACTGCACTGTCACCCGGCGCCGGAACATGTGGAGAAAGACGAACCACATGGTCTTCAGGGAGTTCCATATTGCATGCATCGTTTCCCTCCAATAATCAATCTTGCGTCAGTGGTTCATCACTCTTAAATTTTCGAGTTACGTTTGGGCAGTGTCCCGTAGCTCTCCTTCCCCCTTGCAGGGGGATGAGGCGGGGGGGGGGCGCAAAGCATGCTTTGCGCCCGCCGAATCGCATTGCCTTGCAAGGCAATGCGTGGGACGGTTGGGATGGGGGTAGTGAGGTTGAGCAATTGCAGGCAAATGACCGAGCTTCACACCCCCACCCTAGCCCTCCTCCTAAGAGGGGGCGGGAATCGGCCGTCGCATACTTCAAACTCCAGATATTCATTTAACTACCCACTAACACCACTGCGCCGGTGACAACCAGATTGACCAGCGTCAGCGGCAGCATGAATTTCCACCCGTAGGCCATCAACTGATCGTAGCGGGGGCGCGGCAGCGAAGCGCGCAGCAAAATGAACAATCCGATGACGACGCCGGTCTTGAGCAGGAACCACAGTACAGGCGGCAAGAGCGGCCCCAGCCAGCCGCCGAAAAACAGCGTCACGATCATCGCCGAGACGAGAATGATGCCGATGTATTCGCCGACGAAAAAAAGGCCGAACTTCATGCCCGAGTATTCGGTATGGAATCCTGCGATCAGCTCGGTCTCCGCCTCGGGCAGGTCGAACGGCAGACGGCGCGTCTCCGCGATGCCGGCCACGGCAAACGTGATCAGGCCGAAGATTTGCGGGATGAAAAACCATAGATCCCTTTGCGCCTCGACGATGTCGCGCAGATTGAATGACCCAGCCAGCATGACCACGCCCATCAGCGCCAGCCCCATGAACACCTCGTAGCTCAACATCTGCGCTGCGGCACGGAAGCAGCCCAGAAGCGCATATTTGTTGTTGGACGCCCATCCCCCCAGGACCACGCTGTAGACGGCAAGCGAGGACATGGCGAGGAAAAACAGCAAGCCGATGTTCATATCGACGATGCCGATGCCGGGGGCAATCGGAACAACGGCGAACGCCAGCAGGGTGGTCACGGCGATTACCAGCGGCGCCAGCACGAACACCGGCTTGTCGGCGAACGGCGGAATCCAGTCTTCCTTGGTGATGAGCTTGATGGTATCGGCTACCGTCTGCAGCACGCCGAACGGGCCGACCCGGTTGGGACCGTAGCGGTCCTGCCAGAGCGCCAGCAGGCGGCGCTCGATCCAGACCAGCATGCCGGACAGGACGAGCAGGGCGATCAGGATGAAGATGATGTTCAACCAGGCGCGAGCGGCTGCACTCATAGGGAAGCCTTTTTCACGATCACGCCCCAGCACGGCAGCATGATTCCCTCAAGGCTGGGCAAGACGGCGGGGAGCCCGGCTACGCCTCGCGGCAGATCGGGGCGCAACTGTACCGGCAGCCAGTAAGTCGTCCGCTCCAGATGCAGTTGCGCGGCCTCACCCGCGTTATAACCGAGTTGGGCCGCATCGTCGGGATGGAGCGCCAGGTAGGGGCTGGCGGCCAGAGCGGCGATGCCGGACGCGAGCACGCTCAACTCCTCGCTGCCGAAGATGTGATGCAGCGGCACCAGCAGCGATTGATCGCTGCGTTGCTCGAATGCCGCAGGCACGTCGCCGAAGTATGCATGCTCCCCAGGCTGCGCCGGTTCGATCAGACGCACGCCCGGATCGCCGCCGCGCAACGGCCCGCCCGCTTCTTCCTGGAATTTTGTCACCGACTGCACAGAGTTCCAGCGCGGCGCCCAGAAAACAGGGATCAGCGGCGGCGGCGGCTGGCCGGGATAGCCTTCCATCGAAAACGCCATCGGTGCGTCCGGATCGTTCGGCGGCGGCTGGCGCTCGTTCACATTGAGGTTGGCCCGTATTGCGGTGCGTCCGCTGTAACGGTGCGTCTCGCGTGGGATCTTCTGCCCCTCGATGCGGAAGTCCGACAAGGGAGCGGCGCGCACGATCGGCGCCAATGCCGGAATCGCTGCGGCGCAGGCGTTCATGATCTGATCCAGGTTCCGCCACAGGCTTTCCTGCTCGCGTCCGGTCGCAGCCAGGATGTCACGCACCCAGCGCCAGCTCTCCTGGATCACGCCATCATCGGACACGAACACCTGGAAGAAGCGCTGCGCCCGGCCTTCATTGCTCACCAGCGTGCCGTCGGCTTCGGCGAAGCTGCCCGCGGGCAGCACCACATCCGCCTTCGCGGCGGTGGCGTGCATGATGTGGTCGATGACGACGACATGTTTGGCCGAGGTGAGAAACGCATTGACTGCTGCGGTATCGGCGCGGCGGTAAAGATCGTTTTCCAAA
>DASVLY010000115.1:0-2175 GCA_036384635.1 Noviherbaspirillum sp.
GCTGCGATAATAGTCGTTGGTACCGACGCTGGCGGTGATCTCGCTGCGCGGCTTCAGGCCGGGCTTCTTGCTGACCTGATTGATCACGCCGCCAGTCGAACCACGTCCGAACAGCATCGACGAAGGCCCTTTCAGTACTTCGATTTCATCATACGCAAAGGTGTCGCGCGTGTACTGTCCACGGTCGCGAAAGCCGTCGATATAGATATCGGTGCGCGCAGAAAAACCGCGCAGGTTGATGTTGTCGCCGATCGCGCCGCCTTCGCCGGCCGAAATCGTAATGCCCGGCACGTTGCGCAGCGCCTGAGTCAGCGACGTGGCGCCCTGCGAATCAAGCACCGCACGGTTAATCACCGTGACCGTCTGCGGAATGTCGCGGATCAGCGTCGGCGTCGTGCCGCCGATGCTGGAAGTCGCCGGCGCGAAATCCTTGCCTTGCGCCTGCCCCTTCACCTTCACTTCCGGCAATTCGGCATCCGCTGCCGATGCGAAAGCGGGCAAGAACAGTGCTGCTATCGCCATGACAATACGTTTTTGTTCCATGAGTTTCTCGTTTCTTCAGTGATTTTTTATGCGCCGTTTTTCCGGCTGTAATGGTTTCTGGCTGGCACCGGATAGGCTTCCGTATCCTGCGACAGGCCGCTTCCTCGGGCGGTCTTGATTAACCCTAATGAATCCACGCCTGTACGCAAAAAACCTTTTGACGTTGCCAGCGACACAGATATAATAATGCGAATCATTCTTATTTACAATCAGCTTTTTTTGAAATCAACTCAACAACGACGGCAGAGGTTCCGCAATGATCATTTGTGTTTGCAACAACGTTTCCGAACGCAAGATTCGCCACGCGGTGGATACGGGCACGACTTCGATGCTGGAGTTGCGCCGCGATCTCGGCGTCGGCGCCTGCTGCGGCAAGTGCAATTCCTGCGCGAAGACTGTCTTGCGCGAGTGTCTGGAACAGCGGTCGGAGCCGGTCGCACTGGCCACCTGAACCCTCATGAACCGGATCGCCCCTTCTCCCGCCGCCGCGGTGTCCGCGCAACTCAAGCGCATCGGCCCACTCGGCCTGATCATCCTTGCACACGTCGCGTTCTTCCATGCGCTGCAAAGCGGCTTGCAGCGCAAGACAAGCCAGACTGTGCCGCATGAAATTATCGCCAGCTTCATCACGCCCGAGCCGGCGCGCGAGGCGCTTCGGCCGCAGCCGCAACCGGCTGCGCCCAAGACTGTACCAGTGGTGAAGAAGACCATCACGCGGCTCACGCCAGTCGCCAATACCACACCTGTCATCAATACCACCACGCCGTCGCCCAACGCTGTCACAGTCCCCACCAGCACCCCGGCGCCGGCATCTGAGCCTGCTGCTGCTCCCGCTCCTGCCGCCTCGCCGGCACAGCCAAAAACAATCACATCCGGCGTCGAATACCTGCAGCCGCCGCGTCCCGACTACCCGGCTGCAGCAAGGCGAATGGGCGAGGAAGGCAAAGCGGTGCTGCGCGTGCTGGTCAACGACAAGGGGCGCACCGAACGCATCGAGCTGCAAAAAAGTTCCGGCTCGCCGCGTTTGGATGAGGCGGCAAAACAGGCTGTGCAGCGCGCGCTGTTCAAACCGTACACGGAGGACGGCAAGCCGGTCGCGGTGTACGTGATCGTACCAATCACATTTCAACTGGATTAGGAGAACAACATGGAAACAAGTCCGTACGGCCTGGAAAGCATGTGGCTGCAGGGCGATATCGTCACCAAGGTCATCGCGATGCTGTTGGTCACGATGTCAGTCGCATCCTGGTATGTGATCGTGACCAAGGCGCTGCAGCTATGGCGCTACAACCGCTCGGCGCGCGCCGCCGGCCATGAATTCTGGGACACCACCAGCGTGCAGGATGGCCTGGCGACGCTGGGCAGCGGCAATCCGTTCGCCGACATCGCGCAGGCTGGCGTAAGCGCAATGCGCCACCACAATGCGCACAAGGGGCACCTGCATGACCAGTTGTCAGTGAGCGACTGGATCACTCTGTCGCTGCGCCAGGCAATCGACGACGCATCCGGCCGCTTGCAAACCGGCATGGCAGTGCTGGCGTCGGTCGGGTCCAGCGCTCCTTTCGTCGGACTGTTCGGCACCGTCTGGGGGATTTATCACGCGCTGGTATCGATCGGCACCGCCGGTCAGGC